>CANBRQ010000010.1 GCA_947371955.1 Paracoccaceae bacterium
GGTCCGACGCCGCACTAAGTCCCTCGTAGCACAGGGAATTTAGCGCGAGCCTCGGAGAGCTTCAACCCGCAAAGTAGCTTGCGGGCATGATTTTCTGCTGCCTGACGGTCGGACGTCCTCACTTGAAAAGGACTGCCCCCATGGACCTCACCTCCGGTGCGATTCTGCGCCGCATCATCGCCACCCCGCTCTCCGTAACGGCCCACAAACTTGCGACCATCATCCTTGACGGCACCTCCTGGAAGGACGGCTACAACGGGCTCGAGCGCGGGACCGCCGCCTTCACACTCACCCACCTCATCGACCTCATGGGCATATCCCGGCAGCACATGAGCACGCTTCTGGGTGAACTGGACGCCTCAGGTTTGGGCCTGGAGCGCTCCAAGCCGGGCGGCAAGTTTGCGCCGTGGATCTTCCGTTGGATGCCTGTGGATAACTCCGAATCGTGCGACAAGGACACGGCAAGCCGAGGCGAAACGTCTCCTTTATTGGAGTCTCATAACAAAACTATATTCACCGGAATGATCGAAATTGGGATAGATGACGACCCGAAGCGCAAGATCTGGCTGGACTTGATCAAGGCTGCAAAGCGCTCCCTGCCCTGCTGGAATATTGAGGCCAAGGCGATTTGGGACCGATTCCTCGCATTCAACCGCGCCAAGGGAAACAAGTCTGTGCCGGCAGGGTTCCTGCTCGGCTTCATGCGGAAATGGCGACTGGCACCAGAAGCGCAGGCTCATGTGCCAGAACGGGTTGAAGCCATCATGGACGAAGGGATTCTACGCGCGCAGGAAATGGCGCGGTATGCACCAACCAGAAACCGGGCATTCCACCAGCGAGATCTCGAGCGCCTTATCGGAGTCGCGGCCTATCGGAGCAGGATTGCCGGGATGGCTGAGAAGCTCGGGCTTGGTCGCTTCACAGCCGCACTGGCCGTCCATGGGGAAGCCGTCAGGTCGGGTGAAATTGTCCCGTGAGAAGGCAGCTTTAGGTCACCGCCCGTCGCCAGGAAGTAGTGATCGGCCCTTTGCGGCCGTTCGGTCCACCCGGTCGGGCGACTGCTTCAGATGTTCTCGCGGGTATAGATCTGAAACGGAACGATGCGGGTGTGGTTGACGCCATCGTTCGGCGACCGGGTCGCTTTGATCATGCCCTTGATCAGTTCCTCAGCCAATTGACGAAGGGGATGGGCGATCACGACTTTCAAGGTGCCGTCCAGCAAACCGGCCTTTGTGCTGTCCATCAGGTCATAGCCGACCACCACCAGTTCGGACGCCCGACCCGAGGCGCGGAGTGCTGCCATGGCTCCGGTGATCCCGCCGCCCGACACGAAAAGCGAGGTCAGGTCGGGGTGCTGGTTCAACAGTTTTTCGGTCATCTCCTCGGCCACGGCACTGGCTTCGAAGGTGGACAGCGGCTCCAGCAAGGTAAAGTCCGGGGCATGCTCGCGGAAGTAGGACCGGAAGCCACTCTCGTTCATCTCTTGATTGCGATAGCGCGGGTTGCCCATCAGGATCCCGATCTTGCCGGGTTTCTTACACAGGCTCTCAATCGCCCACGCAGAGGTACGGCCAACTTTCCAGTTGTCCAGCCCAACGTAATGCACCAGCCCCGCAGCAGAGAGTTGCGCGATCAGAGCAAAAACCGGCAAACCACGGGCCTGAAGGGTCTCCACCGCTTGCGTCACTACAGGATGCACGGCCGAGGTGATGCAGATCGAATCACACTGCGCCCCCAAAGCCATAGCATGGGCCGCTGTGTTCTGTGGCGAGAGGTCGTCCAAGAACTCGATCCGCGCCTCGACCTCAACGCCCTGATCCGCCATGGCGACGGCGGCTTCACGGATGGCGGCAGCGACGTTCTGGTAGAACTGGCGGTGCGGCTGAAGGAGCAGAAAGCCGAAGCGCATCCTTTGGCGGCTGGCCGAGACCTTGGCCTGGATGGTGCCCAGTCCATAAAATCCAATGCTTTCCGCCGCTTCCTGCACCAGATGCCGGGTCCGGGCGCGCACATTTCCGGCCCCGGACAGCACGCGGTTGACGGTCGCAACAGAGACTCCTGCCGCTGCGGCCAGATCAGGGATGGTGGGACGGGGCATTGGCCTTCATCTCATTTCATATCAAGATTCGTCTCCATTTTGATATGATGAGACGAAATCGATCGCGACACAACATCGCACCTTGATTCGCTTACCGTCAAGCTGCCATGTTCTGCCTCGTGACGAAGCGCCTCGGTTCAAGGGTCGGGGTCTGCGTCGAGGGAAATCTAAGGACAGGTCAAAGAGCCAAGCCGCCCGGAAACCGCTGTTCCGGAGACGGTATTGTCATGCCCGACGCACTCCGCGTCGGCCTCTGAAGACTTGTCCGAATGAGACACGGGGCAAGAAGCCGACTGTGAGGGATGCGATGGACGATCTGAAATTCGGCGCACGCAACAAACGCGGCGATTGGGCGCCGAGCGCCCCGCTGGAGATTGCCTCCAGTTGGGTCTGGCCGTTCAATCTGATGAAGTTCCTGCAGTTTGTCGTCGGCTATCTGTGGCCGTGGAATGCCTTCCACATGGCGATGACGCTGATGTATTGGTACTACGTCATCCCGGATGTCGAGACGATGAAGACCCTCAGCTTCGGTTGGGCACTGTGGCTTTACGCGGTCAACACTGCGGCGATCTTCGTGATGTACGGCGCGGTGGAGCTGTTCTGGTACGTCAAACGCAAGCAGGGCACCCGCTTCAAGTACAACGGCAAGTTCCCGGCGGACAATCCGTCAGACGTGTTCTGGTTCAAAAGCCAGAACATCGACAACTTCCTACGGTCATTCTTCATCTCTATCCCACTGTGGACGCTGGTTGAGGTTCTGTTCCTGTTTGCCTTCGCCAACGGTTATGCGCCGTGGCTGACCTGGGCTGACCATCCGGTTTACCTTGCCGTCCTGACCCTGCTGGTGCCTGCGATCCACGAGGTGCACTTCTTCTGCATCCACCGCCTGATCCACACGCCGTTCCTGTATAAGTGGGTGCATTCGGTCCACCATAACTCGGTCAATCCCAGCCCGTGGTCTTCGCTGTCGATGCACCCAGTGGAAGGCTTCCTCTATCACGCCGTGGCCTTCTGGCACCTGATCATCCCGTCCAATCCCATCGTGGCGCTGTTCCAGTTGCACGCAGCGGGGTTCGGCGCGGTCAACGGCCACATCGGCTTCGACAAGCTGGAAATCACCGAGGACACCCCCTTGGAGAGCCACGCCTACGCCCACTACCTGCACCACAAGTACTTTGAGGTGAACTACGGTGGCGATGGCCTGATCCCCTTGGACAAGTGGTTTGGCTATTGGCACGACGGCACCAAAGAGGGCGAGGCCCGGATGGATGCCCGCTTCGAAAGGAAGAAAGCCCGCCTGAACGCCAAGGGCAGCCGCGCCAACCCCTGAAATTCCAAGATCGGATTGCGCTTCGTATGGAGGCGGCGCGCGACCGTAAGGGCTGTCCGAAACCGGGCGCCTTCACCTGAAACCATGGTTTCAAAAAACAGCCGCAAGGCAAAATGGGAGGAGACTGCAATGAAACTCGTGAAGACCCTGCTGAAGGCAACCGCCGTGATGGCCCTGATGGCCACCACAGCCAGCGCCGCGACCATCGCCGTGATCGGCGGTTCCAATGACGACGCGTTCTGGAACATCATCAAGAAGGGGATCGACGATGCAACCCCGGCGGTTGTCGCCAATGGCGGCTCTGTCAACTATCTGCGTCTGGTGAACTATGACAACTTCGCCCCGGACGTGGTGCAGTTGATCCAGACCGCGATCAGCATGAAGGTTGACGGGCTGGTGATCCCGGATTGGGTGACCGATGCGGAAGATCCGGCGATCAAGCAAGCTGTGGCGGCGGGCATCAAGGTCATCCTGATGAACGCTGGTGGTGCGGACAAGGCGCGCGAACTGGGTGCGATCAACTACGTCGGCTCGGATGAATACGTGGCAGGCCAAGCCGGTGGCGCCTATTTCGGCTCCCACGGCCAGAAGAACGTTCTCTGCATCAACACCCTGCCCGGCACGGCCAACATCGAAGCGCGCTGCAAGGGCGTGATCGACGGCATCACTGCCGCCGGTGGCAAGGGCGCGCAACTGCCGCTGCCGTCAACCTCGTTCGGTGACCCGACGGCTGTGGCCGAGGCGATCAAGGCCGAGATGATCAAGGATGACACCATCGACGGCGTGATCACCATCTCTGCCGGTGACGCCGACAGCGCCTCGGTCGCGATCGAGCAGGCTGGCAAGACCGGCAAGACCTTCCTTGGCACCTTCGACCTGAACCAGGCCGGGCTGGACCGCATCAAGGGCGGCACGCAAGCCTTCGCCATCGACCAGCAGCCCTATCTGCAATCCTTCCTGGCTGTCAGCCTGCTGGCTTCCGCCATCGACTTCGGCACCGCTTTGCCGACCTTCCCCGTGCTGACCGGCCCGGGCATCGTGGACGCCTCCAACATCGACGCCACGCTGGCTGGCGTGACGAAGGGTGCCCGCTAAGCCTTTGCCTCTGGCCCGTCGCTTCGGTGGCGGGCCTATCAAAACTTTCGGGGGAGCCCCATGAACAGCAATTCCGCATTGGGTGGCCTGCTGCGCCGTCCTGAAGCCGGGGCCTTCCTTGGCCTGATAGCCGTCCTCGCCTTCTTCGGCGTCTTCGGCGGACTGACCTTTCTGCAACCTGCCGGCATGGCAAGCTGGATGAACGTGGCGGCCAACCTTGGCGTCATTGCCATCCCGGTCGGCCTTCTGATGATCGCCGGCGAGTTGGACATTTCCGTGGGCGCGATGGTGCCGTTTGGCGCCATGACCGTGGCCGTGATTTCCGGCCACTACGGCATGAGCATCTGGCTCGGCATCGCCGTGACGCTGAGCTTTGGTGTGCTGATCGGCCTGCTGAACGGCTATCTGGTGATCAAGACCGCCGTGCCCTCGCTGATCGTGACGCTGGGCAGCCTGTTTGCCGTGCAGGGCATCGTTCTGGGCCTGACGGTTCTGATCACCAAATCGACCTCGGTCGCGCTGAAGGTCGAAGGCCCCGCCAAGGCGCTGTTCGGAGATTTCGTCTTCGGCGGCCAAGTGCAGGCGATGGTTCTGTGGTGGCTGGTGATTGCAGTCGGCTATATCTACTTCGTCCACTTCTCGCGCTACGGGAACTGGATCTTCGCGATGGGCGGCGACAAGGTTTCCGCCCGCAACGCAGGCATCCCGACCGAGCGGATGACGATCATCCTGTTCGTCCTCTCCTCGACCTCCGCCGCGTTTGTGGGGATGTGTCAGGCGATGCTGTACAACTCGGCCCAGGTGGCGGGCGGCCAAAGCTTCATCTTCAACGCGATAATCTCGGTTGTGGTGGGGGGCGTCCTGCTGACCGGAGGCTTCGGGTCGATCATCGGCATCTTTTTCGGCACGATCACCTTCGCCATCGTCAACCAGGGCATCTACTACACCAACTTCGACCGCAACTGGTCTTCGCTGATCATTGGCGTGCTGCTGCTGGTGGCCGTCTTGATGAACAACACCTTCCGCAAGATGGCGCTGTCCTATGCGCCCAAGAAAGGGGCCAAGTGATGGGCGAGACGATCCTTTCCCTGCAGGGCATCAACAAGTCATTCGGACCTATCGACGTCCTGCACGACATCAGCCTAGAGGTGAAGGCGGGCGAAGTCCTGTGCTTGCTGGGCGACAATGGTGCTGGAAAATCCACCGTGATCCGGCTTCTGTCCGGGGTGCACCAACCCACATCCGGCCAGATGGTCATGGACGGTCGACCCGTCCTGTTCCGCAACCCGCGTGAGGCTGCCGACCACGGCATCGCCACCGTCCACCAATTCGGCGGCACCTTTCCCCTGATGTCCATCGGCCGCAGTTTCTTCGTGGGCCGCGAGCCGACCCGCTGGTTCGGCCCCCTGAAAATCTACGACCGCAAGAAGGCGAATGAGATCGCCGTCAAAGCCGTGCAGAACTTCGGCATCACCCGCATCGACGACGGCGACCGCTTGGTCGGCGGCCTGTCCGGTGGCGAGCGTCAGGCACTGGCGATTGCCCGCGCCGTCCATTTCGGCGCACGTGTTCTGATCCTCGACGAACCCACCGCCGCGCTTGGCGTCAAGCAGGCCACGCACGTCCTGCGCATCGTCAACGAGGCCAAGCGCCGGGGTCTGGCGGTCATCTTCATCACCCATCAGGTGATGCACGCCATGGCCGTGGGCGACCACTTCGCCGTCCTGATCCGCGGTGCCGTCGCCGCCGACTTCCGCAAGGGCGAGAAGACCCGCGAGGAAATCACCGACCTGATGGCCGGTGGCGCCTCGATGGCCAGCCTTGAGGCCGAGATCGAAACCTACATGACCACCCATGACGGCCATCCGCCGCCAGTTTCATCGGCTGCGGCGCATTGAACTCCCCGCCTGCTGCGGGCTCCACCCCAAAGCAGGCAAACCGCAGGCCGGGCCGGGCTCTCCTCCGGCCCGGCTGACCCTACAGAAAGGCAAAGACATGGCGACCTGGACCCGAGCCTGCGCGACAGGCGATATCGACCTTGAAGACCTGATCCGCTTTGACCACGGCGGGCAGAGCTTCTGCATCTACCGTTCCCCGGACGACACCTTCCACGCCACCGACGGCCATTGCAGCCATGAAAAGGTGCATTTGGCCGATGGTCTGGTGATGGACTACACGGTCGAATGTCCCAAGCACAACGGCGTTTTCGACTATCGCAGCGGAGAGGCCAAGCGCGCCCCGGCTTGCGTCAACCTGCGCTCCTATCCCGTCAAGGTCGAAGACGGCCACGTTTACATCGAGGTTTGACATGAGCTTCCAACTCGCCGCCTGCGCCGAAATGCTGTGGCGCGACCGCCCGATTGACTGGCGCGCTTCCCGCCTGAAAGAGATGGGCTTCGGCGTCGGCCTGTGGAACTGGCCCGCCTGGGATCTGGCCAAGCTGGAGAAGACTGGCGCCACTTTCACCATCATGAACGGCTACCTTGAAGGCCGCCTGACCGATGCCGAGGGCTGCGCGATGCTGCTGGCTTCAGCGGCTGAGACGGCCAAGGTCGGCCAGCGCCTTGGCGTCCATCGCCTGAACCTGCACGGCACCGGGCTTGGTGACATGGGCATCCCGATCCCCAAGATCGGCGCCTTCGCCCCCGGCATGGCGATCCGCGCCCGCGACACGTTGCACCGAATTTGTGACTTGGCCGAGGCCTCGGGTCAGGTCTTCACCCTTGAAAACCTCAACCCCATCGACCATCCCGGCTGCCCCTTCGGATCGACTGCCGACGTGCTGGCGCTCGTAAGTGCAGTCAACCGCCCGCAACTGCGCATCAACCTCGACCTCTACCACACGCAAATCGGAGAGGGCGACTTGATCCGCTGGTGCGAAGCCTGCCTGCCGTGGATCGGTGAAGTGCAAGTGGCTGACAATCCGGGCCGCTGCGAACCCGGCACCGGAGAGATCAATTATGCAGGCTTGGCCAAGGCCTTGACCGCAATGGGATATAACGGCGCCGTCGGGATGGAGGCTTTCGCCAAAGGCGAAGAAGAAGCCGCCCTCGAAGCCTTCCGCAACGCGTTCTCGGTGTAATCATGGTCCAGTTTCACAACCGCCCCAACGTCGCCGACATCCGCGCCATGAAGGCGCGCGGCGAGAAAATCTCGATGCTTTACGTCACCACGCAAGAGGAGGCCGCCGCCGCCGATGCGGCTGGCATCCACATGCTGTCGATTGAAAGCCGCTTCTTTTCCCCCGAAATGCGCGAGGCGGCGGGCCGTTGCTTTGTGCAGGTCGGCCTGCCCTTCGGCCCCTATGGCGGGCTGGCGACAGCGGAAGACTACCTGCGCGCCGCCTTCAAATACACCGCGATGGGGGGCGATTGTTTCTATTGCGCGGCGTCCTTGGATATCCAGAAAGCCTTGTGTGACAATCACATGCCCGTCGTAGCCCATGTCGGACTGATCCCCAGCTACATCACCTGGACCGGTTGGCGTGCGGTGGGCAAGACCGCGACGGAAGCCCGCGCCGTCTGGGATCACGTCAAGCAACTTGAAGCCATCGGCTGCTTTGGCGCGGAACTGGAAGTCGTGCCGGACCGCTTGGGAGAGATGATCAGCCGCGATACCCCGATGATCATGCTGGGCATGGGCGCGGGCCCCGGCGCCGACGCGCAGTACCTTTTTGCTGAGGATGTTCTGGGCCAGACCAATGGCCACAAGCCGCGACACGCCAAGACCTACCGCAACTTCGCCGCCGAATATGCCCGGCTTCAGACCGAGCGGGTCGCCGCCTTCAAGGAATTCATCGCCGACGTCAACACCGGCGCCTATCCGCAGCCGCAGCACAACGTCCCGATGCAGGATGCCGAATTCGATGCTTTCAAGGCCGGTCTCGGTCTGTAACCCCCAAGGAAAACCCATGCTCAACACTGCCCTCCTCGGCGCTGGCCGTATCGCCGGCGTTCATGCCACCGCCATCTCGACCCATCCGGGCAGCCGTCTGGTCGCCGTCTCGGACATCAACACCGAGGCCGCCGCAAAGCTGGCCGCCCAATACGGCGCAGCAGCCCGCACCACCGAGGATATCCTTGCCGATGCGTCGATCAACGCCGTGCTGATCGCGACCTCCACCGACACCCACTCTGACCTGATTGAACGCGCCACCGCCGCCGGCAAAGCCGTGCTGTGCGAAAAGCCGGTCGATCTGTCTCTGGCGCGGGCGCTGGCCTGCCAGAAGGTTGTCGCCCAAAATGGCCGCCCGGTGATGATCGGCTTCAACCGCCGCTTCGACCCGAACTTCTCGGCCCTGAAAGCCGCACTCGACAAGGGCGAGATCGGCAAACCGGAACTCCTTTCCATCACCTCCTTTGACCCGGCCCCACCGCCGGTGGCCTATATCAAGGTCTCGGGCGGGATTTTCCGCGACATGATGATCCATGACTTCGACATGGCGAATTTCCTGATGGGTGGGGCACCTGCCACCGTTTCGGCGGTGGGTTCTTCGATTGTTGACCCGGCTATCGGGGCGGCGGGAGATGTCGATACCGCCGTCGTGACCCTGACCTATGCCGACGGGCGTATTGCCGTCATCAAGAACTCTCGCCGTGCCGTCTATGGCTATGACCAGCGGGTGGAATTGCTGGGCTCCGAAGGCCTGCTTCAAGCTCAAAACATGCTGGAGAACACCGTGGTCAAGTCCACTACCGCGGGCGTGACCGGGGCCAAGCCGACCTATTTCTTCCTGGAACGCTACATGCCCGCCTACAAGGCCGAATGGGCCGCTTTCGTCACCGCCGTCAATGCTGGTTCCCCTTTGCCCGTAACGCTGGCCGATGGCGTGGCGGCTCTCGCCATGGCCGAAGCAGCAGCACTTTCGCTGCGGTCTGGCACAACGGTGCATCTGCAGAGCCTTTTGGCCTGATCCAAAGTCACAGCGGTCGTTCAAGCCCTGAACTTGATCGACCGTTTTCCGCCCCTTGCGACGATGAGGAGATGATTTGGGGAACAGAATTCAAATTGCCGCACGCCACATGCGGAACCGCCCCTGACCTGTGACCTCACGGACCAGCCCCTGGTCTTGCATCCATGTCATGTTCCGTTGCACAGCGGCGCGGCTGACGCCAGTTATCTGCTCGGCCATGGGTGCCGAGACCATGGGCCACTCCACTAACACCGCCCGAAGTAACTCTGGCGTCCGGCCCGACAAAGGGGACATGACAGTCCCTGCCTTGTCCGACCATGCTGCGATTTCGTCCAGATGGCGCATTGACGTCAGGATCGCGCTCTCCATCCCGTCGAGCCAACGAAGCATGCGAACCTCGAGCGTTCCTCCCGATCGAAGGCCTCCGGCACCACCCATGGCCAGCGGTGCAAACACGGCGGTTGTTCCCTCTGAGGCGACGATGCGGCTGGCTGTCACCGCGGCCTCAATGCGATCTCCGCTTAGGGACAGTCCCGCCAAAGACCATAGGTGATACCCGACACAGGCCCTTGAGATAGGGTGAAGGTGTCTGCCAGCCTCCATCAAATCAAGCCATCCTGCCGCGCGATCGCCGAAGAGCTCCTGTCGCGTTGCCCTTAAATTCGGCACACGGCGCGTTGGGCAGCGGTTGTTGCCCTTAAATGTGACATTCAGACGCCAGCTCGTCGGAGTTTTTCCCTGTTTCGCAGTACAATCCGGTCAACTGCTGCAAGAAGACGGGGCTCTTTTTCAAACGCACGAAGCAAGGCAACTCTTGCGTACCCATCGAGGCCAGTGCTGAATATAGCCGCCTTGGCCAGTGGACGTGACTGAGCCACGGCGATGGCAGCAAGGCAGAATAGTCTCACGTCGGGTCTGGGACTTTGAAGGGCAAAGGCCGTATCCGCGCGAACGGACTTGAGCGCCTTGGCATAGGTAGCCGCCCGCATGGCGCGTCGAAGTTTGTTGGCGCAGTTGGACGTCACCGCGCTTTCGAGCAGCCCTGCCCCGCTTCGGGCACGACGCACCAGCTTTTCGGATATTCGGCTGCGATCAGGCTTGATAAGGATCGAAAGGAGTCGGGTGCCGCAGATCTGGCAGTCGAATGCCCAAAGCTTCCGCCACTGTTTGACCGCTATGCCACGCCGAGAGCAGTCGGGACACGACTGGAACGCGACTTGCGCCGTCATCAAGCCTTCGGTTTGAGTCATTGTCCCAAAGGTAAGAGATTGAACAGTTTCAGCAGTAACCCGGGCGGCAATCGATATCTTTTCTGCAATGTTAGCGTCCACCTCAACTTCAAAATCCAGCATGGCGGCCTGTCGCGTATCGACCCCGATATGCGCCAAAAGTTCGTCGACCTCGCAATGGTTCGTGACCGCCAGTCGCGTCAGCCATCCAGACAGCAGTTCATCTGCAAGAGGCGTGACAGTTTTCGGCAACGGGCGCTGCTTCACGCTCTGGCCTTCTCGAGCAGCCGTTGGGCGTTCGCATGGCGCGACCAGACCGGTGTCCATTTGGCAATTGCCTCATCCGTGATGCATTCCTCGCCCGTGACGATTGCGTCGATGGAGAGGTCCTTGACCAAGGAAAAGATGCGCGAGGTTACCCCGCCGGTCAGCGCCAGTATCTGTTTGAGCGATTTGACCTTCAGATTGGACTTCTTCGCGAGCGGCATCGCCGCGATCAAGGTCTGGATCATGTCCGAGAACTCGGCATCATCGCGCCAGTTTGGCAGGTGGTGTTCGTCCAGGCGTCGCGCGAGTTGGACATCGCCGCGAATGGCATCGACCGCTTCGCTGACTCCAAAGCAAACCAGCGATGCCTCGAGTTCATTGCTGAGATAACGCAGAACATTCAGGAAGCGGCGTTGTTCGCGATGGGTTCCCGCGAGGAGGTTGTGGACTTCGTCAATCATGATCATCCGAAGCCCGAGGTCGCGAAGAAGGCCAACAACGCGGACCTCAAGTGAAGCGACGCTTTGGGCCCGCAAACTTAGCGCCGATGACGGGGCGCCGACGGCAGCGAGGATGTGCATATAGAACCGCCGTTCGTCCGGGGCCGGTGGTGCCTGCAAAAGAAGCAGCGGGGTGCGCGTGATACCTGATTCCGGATCGTATTCCGGCGCGTACCTGCGCGACAGGTTGCGGGCGATCATCGTCTTCCCGATGCCAGAGGCCCCATGCACGAGAAGGCCCGGCATTCGAGTCTGCCGTGGCATCTCGATGAGGCCTTGCAGCCGGTCCAGCACTTGTTCTGCCCGCGGAAAGCCGATCCAGATATCCGATTGAATGAGGGCGATGCGGCCGTCTTCTTCAGTTTCTGCCCTCAATTCACCAGCGCTCCACCTTAAACATGGGGCGCGATGTATCACCGGTGTCTACCGGTCGCAGCCCCTCCGACACCCGATCATCGGCGGCCAGACCCTTCATCGAAGAATTCCTTTCACGGGATCGGCGCTCTGCCTTGGTCAGCGCGCGGCTTTCACCCTCGATTTGGCGTTGCTGCCGGATCAATTCGGCGAGGACCAATTCATTCGTCCCCACCTTCCCCATGGCTCGTGCCTTTTGCATGGCCTCGCGGTATTCCCAGAGCGACACCGGCGGAATTTCCAGGTTGCGGTACCGGGCCTCGACACATCTGCCGCCGTCCAGTTCGACCCAGACGGCCGAGAGATCGCGGGGATCGTAGCGGACGACCACCCTTCCGTCCCGGCGACCGACATAACCCGCGAGGGCGTCGGACCAATAGCGCAGGTCAAACAGATGGATGCCGTCACGACGTACTTGCCGCTGCTCACTTGGCAGGAAACTCACCCGAAACGCGTCCATGTCGAAGGGGATGTCGCCGGACATTTCCCCGGCAAGCGCTTCCCACTTGGCGACAGGTGTGCAGCCGAGGCTCGAATGAATGCTGTTGTTGTAGCGACAGATTTCCAAGGCAAACCATCGATCGAACTCTCGCAAGGTCATCGCCGCCATGGCTTCTGCGTCATAGCCGCCTTTGGCCGCGACCGACGACTGAGTTGTTCCCGGCAGGAGATGCACTGCGCCCATCATGGTCCCGATCAGCCGCTCGACATGCCCACCAAAGTGAGGGCTTCCCGGCGGTCGATAGACCAGATTGATCCCCCATTCGGCGCAGGCCGATTGAAAGGCGCGTGACCGGAAATCGCGGCCATTGTCGACGTGAATGCTGTCGGGCTTGCCCTGCGCGGGCCACGGGATGTTACATTCGAGGTCAGCCAGAAACTCTGCTTTGGGGGCGACGGCCCGCGTGAGGCACAAGGCCACCGCAAGGCGGGACGGCGCCTCGAAGCTGACGTGGTATCCCGTCACCATGCGCGTGGCGATGTCGATCGCCAAGGTCACCCAGGGCCGGCCGATGGGTTTGCGCTCGAAACTGTCGACAAGGATGATGTCCGCTGGTGTGTGATCGATCTGCACAACGTCCAACGGTCGTTCTGATCTGTTCCTTCCCGTCACCGGCGCAAACCTTTGGCGCGCTGCCTTTGCGCCCTCGCGCGCTTTCATGACTTCGCGGGCATCCATTGAATCAAGCCGCCGCTGAACGGTGCGGCGCGTCGGGGGCTGAAGCCCCTGCTCACGGCAAGCACTGCGGATTTCAGTCACAACTCGCGCCAGACTGGGGCGCTCTCGCCGAAGGTAGTATCGAGTCAAATGGTCTTCGATGATGCCTTCGACATCACCGGGCACCATGACCGTCCCCGTGGGTCGGCCGCGTTTGCGGGGAACAAGAGCGCTTGTCCGGCCACCTTCTTCTGCAAGCCGTCGGATCCAGCGCCAGACAGTGGTCTTGCTGACGCCAAGCTCCCAGACTGCATCACGTATACCGCCCTCCAAGCTCCCGGTGCGATTGAGATACGCCTGTACAAGCGGTCGAAGGACCGATGCTCGGCGCAGCGCCTCAGCACCAGCATTGCCACAGTCTTCGTCATTATCCACTATCGCCGCCAACCGTCCAACCCCGCGCACCCTGTGTCAGCTTTAATGGCAAGAATGTTGGATTTAAAGGCAAGATACCATATTTAATGACAAAACCGCCCCATTGATTTTGTTGACTTTCGTATACCGCATTTAAGGGCTACGCGACACCCGCGTTACGGGCCACAAGGAACCCATCGACCGGTTGATGACCCACGGCATCCTGATAGACGGCGAAGGCGTCATCGGCGGGGGAGAGACGCGTATCCTGCTGCAGATCTTCTCGAAAACCGTGATCGGGCCGATCTTCTTCGAATTCATCCAGCGCAAGGGTGATGACGGCTTTGGCGAAGGCAACTTCAAAGCGCTGTTCGAATCCATCGAAGAAGATCAAGTGCGCCGGGGTTTGTTGCAGCCCGCCGTCGCAGAGTGACTTCAGCAGTGGGCCGCCATCTCGTGGCGATATCCTTTTGCTGACAGAGTTCACATAATCTGCGTGTCGTCGGCCATCAACCGAGCCGCTCGCCGGTCGAAACCCGACTTTACCGAAGCCGCAAGCGCTGAAGGGAAGTCCTCGGGCATTGAACCCGTAGTTTGGGCGAAGGCCGTCGCACTCGAACTGCGGATCTCGTCGAATACAGATAACACCTGCTTTCTTGAGAGGCCTGCTTGCACGCCCGTTTCCAAATAGTGCCGCCCGAAGATCTCTGACACCCGGTAATGCCGGTTCGTTCCAACGCGCATAGCCAGTTTCATGTCTTTGATTTGTAGATGACCTGCATCCACGGCCGGTTGAATGCTCAGGACATCATAGAGTGGCGTCATCGTAAAGAAGCCGCCCGGAGCCATTGCGATGCTGAAGTTCTTGGCATGGCCATCGGTCGCTCCGATCAACCAGAACAAGACATTCGCCTTGAAGAAGGCAAGTTGCTCGCGAATAGGATCATCGCTGGCTTGCATGAGCTTGATGATATCGACAATCCCAGGACCTCCATCGCTCTGATATTTGCGCGTCGGCGGAACCGACAGGGCCTGACAGCAATCCTCTTGCGGCAACCGGATCAGGCGGCCGTCGCGGGCCCAACGGCGGTCAAATCGCTCGACCACCAGACTTTTCACATCCCCAAAGTGAAGGATCTCGGATTTTGCCGCAGGCAGCCCGAAGGACTCCATCAGGCGCAGGCAGAAATGCTCGTTTTCAACGCTATCCGTCATGTCTATCCCGTTCGGAAGTCTGCCGATCGGCGGCTTGAGGATATGTGTCGTTGGTGTCGTGCCACTTGGAAGGATCCACTGGCCATCCTTGTAGAGAAGCGCGGTCTTTTCCTGGGCTCCAGCTACAGATATCCGGAAGTCATTTTCGCGCCGAATGCCCAAGGGCGTAGATTTCAGGTTCTTGAGTATCCCTGCAATCTGTTGTTCGGTCTGCCTATCACCGGTCAACACGTCAAGCGGCGCAGGCTCCATGCCTTCAGGCATGAATTGCAGGGCGCCAACACAGTCTCTGCCGATGCGCGCAAGTAAACTGTAGGCATCCGTGCCATCCGCCCCTGTTCGCTCGGCCACCTGCCGGCGGATCTCATCGTTGTCTGGCAGGAGGTTTTCGAAAACGGCAATCACGGGCGGGCCGACATACCGTTGATCTCTCAGAGGCAAAGACCGCGAAATCGGCAGCCTGTTCTCCCAGGCGAGCCAATCGCGGTCATATGCGAAGGCATAAGCGCCATTCGGATCGCGCAAGAACTGACCAACTTTACGTCGATTCATATAGACGTCGAGGGGCGCAAAGGTGCGCTTGCGACCCATCAGAAGGCATCCTCGATGTCGACCGGTCGTGAGGTGCTACGTGGCTTGATATGAATTTCCAGATCAAGGGCCGCGCAGAGGCTGAAGATCGTGTCGAGCTTTGTTCCACTCGCATCGGTCTCGATATTTGAGATTGTGCGCTGCCAGATGCCTGAACGGTCCGCAAGTTGGCCTTGCGTCAGGTTCTTCGCTTTGCGTACGCTGCGGAGGGCGATGCCAATATCTTTGGGTGTGCGGGCGATCTTGTCCATGCGATACTCCTTCGGGAGCACGATGATCCGGAGAACATAAACTGTCAATATGATCTATTGGTCATAATTGTCTAATATGACCTCTAGATTATTCTCTTGGTAGATGATCTGGAGATCATAGCAGCTGGAGACTTGCTGCTGAGCACCGGGCACCTCACGGGAGTTCTTGCTGTTCAAAGGGCACACCGCCAAAACCGAAAACGCCCCTGCCCTGTCACTTCGTGAAGAAGTCCGCGTTCTTGAAGCAGCACAAGATTCCGCTGCGCCGCAGCACGACTGCATTGCGAGAGGTGTTCGGCCATCGGCGCCGACACTAGTGGCCATTCGACCAAAGCTGCGATCACGCGCGATGGCGTCTTTCCGGAAAGGTCCGCGATGGTCGCTTCTGCTCGTCGTTGCCAACCTTCGATCTGATCCAAGAGGCGCATCACGGCATTGGTCGCAGTCTCAATCCCATCCAACCAGTACTTCAACCTCCTGAAGGGGTCACCCCCGGCGCGCAAACCGGTAGCACCTCCCGATGCGAGCGGCGCAAAGACAAGGCCGCCTCGGCAATCTGCGGCTGCGATCCGCGCGGCGGTGACTGCGGCCTCAAGCCCTTCTCCCTCGGGTCCGATCCCTGCAAACGGCCAAAGGTGAAAGCCGAAGCAAGCACGCACGATCGGATGAAGGCCCCCTGCCCGCGTCATCATCTCGCGCCAACCGTCAATCCGCTCACCCAAAGGACTCTCATTCCCTTTGGCCTCTTGTCGTCCTAGGAAAGTGGCGAGATCAGCGTCTGGTCCCGGTCCCCCGACAAGACGCCGAAAGGCCCACCCTGTCTTGGACAGACCTTGTTCTTCGCCGTCCAAACTACCGCTTCGCAAGTTGAGCCAGAGCGCAAGCCGGTCGAGGGCAATGCGATGTCCGGCGATCCAGCCCAAATCCGAAGCCTCTGAAAGCGCCAGTCTTTGGCGCCATCCGGCTGGACCGCGCAGCATGCGATCATCCAGCGCACCCATGCGCATGGCGACCTTTGCAAGTTGAGGCGTATGAGCAGCTTGGGCCAGGCGCCATTGTTCGAGGATGTCCCACTCCTTGGGACCCGACCTAGGAAGAGGTGGAAGATAGTCAGGCTCCACATCCACAGGTCCGGGCAAGAACCATAGGTCCGTCTCGTCAGTTTGATCCACCAGATTGGCGGAGCCAGAAAGAAATTCATTTTCATCGGGTTGCGCAATCATATGCGCAATTTATACATGTTCTGCTTACAACTAAAGGCTTTTCGGGAAATGCCTCCATACACAATAGAATCGCGTGCGCGCGACGCGCCCCGGCCTCGCTACGCCTGAGCCAAGAAAATGGACCTCATATCGAGTTTGCGCGGGGAATTCGGCCATTGCATTCACTTTCAAACGACCGTTTGCTCCTGACATCAGCAATTGCAAAAAAGGCCCCCTGCCCCGTGCCACTCATCGGATACGCGCGTATTTCCACCGAAGATCAGACCGCCCTACCCCAGGTTCGGGAATTGCACACCGCGGGCTGTGTAGAGATTGTCGAAGAGCAAGCCTCGGGCGGCAGTCGCACTCGGCCTGTTCTGGCGCGTGTGCTGGATCAGTTGCAGGCTGGCGATACATTGGTTGTGGTGCGGATTGACCGGCTTGCCCGCTCGCTTTCTCACCTCTTGGAAATTATCGAGCGGCTGGAGGCAAAAGGTGCGCATTTCCGTTCCTTGCAGGATCCGATCGACACGGCGTCGCCTCAGGGCAAGTTTACACTGCAGGTTCTGGGCGCAGCCGCCGAGTTTGAACGGGCCCTGATACGCGAGCGCACCAGGGCCGGGCTGCGATCTGCGAACGCAGAAGGGCGGGTTGGCGGCAACCCAGGGCTAAAGGCGGGCGATCCCGGGGCAATCCGCAGGGCAAGGGCCGCGCGAGTGGAAAGCCATTTCCAGAAACTGAACGCCAGTGCCAACCAATGGGTGCCCGAGGTCCGCCGTCTGAGACCCGGCCTGCCTTGGGAAGACGTGCTGCGCATCGTCAATTCAGGCCTGCCGCGCGAGGTGCAGCCTTGGTCCCTGCCCCGCCTGATCCGCGCCGCCAAGACATTCGTACGCGAAGGCTTGCTGCCGGAAACCATCCTTTCCCGCGCCACCGCATCCGACAAGGATGATCGCCTGCCCGCCATCGTCGCGGGCATCAAAGGCGCAGATCCCAAGATGACTCTTCAAGCCATCTGCGACCGGCTGGAGACTATGCGCGAACGGACGCCAAGGGGACGAAGCAAGTGGGGGCCGTCATCGGTCAAGATGATCTTGGAGCGGGCCGAAAGGCTTAGTTTACTCTGAATCGACACTTTAACCTTGTAAATCACCCATGCTGTGGAGTATTTTCAAGGTATGTACCCGCGAAAGACCAATCAGATTGTGTTGTCCGCCCTTGATGAGCAAGCGGCGGTCGTCCTTTTGGGCCCTCGGCAGGTTGGCAAGACCACTCTTGCACTCGAAATCGCAGCACACCGCCCATCAGTCTACCTTGACCTCGAGCGGGCAGCAGATCGACAAATCTTAGCCGAGCCAGACCTTTATCTGGACGAGCAGGCCGGAACACTGGTGATCCTCGATGAGGTTCAGCAGATGCCGGATCTATTCTCAAGCCTGCGTGGACAGATTGACATGCGACGACGCAAGGGTTTGCGCACAGGGCAGTTCCTGTTGCTGGGATCTGCGTCAAATGTGCTTCTGCGCCAGTCAGCCGAGTCACTTGCCGGTCGCGTCCGTTATATCGAGATGCCGCCATTGCTCCTGGAAGAAGTGGGCAATGACCGTCTGAACGACCTTTGGCTGCGCGGCGGTTTTCCTGACAGCTTTCAGGCGCTCACCGATCAGGCAAGCCTGGCTTGGCGCGAAGACTTCCTGCGCACCTATCTTGAACGCGACATCCCTGCCCTAGGCCCGCGTATTCCAGCCACCACCTTGCGTCGTTTTTGGACGATGCTGGCCCATGCCCAAGGCGGTTTGCTGAATGCGGCCGCTTTGGCTGAGGGGTTGGGCGTGTCAGGCCAGACGATTGGGCGATACCTGGATCTGCTTGTCGATCTTATGCTGGTAAGACGGCTAATGCCTTGGCATGAAAATGTCGGCAAACGACTCGTCAAATCACCAAAAGTCTATGTCCGTGACAGCGGCCTGCTGCATGCGTTGCTCGGACTCGGCTCAGTGGAAAGCTTACTGGGCCATCCGGTGGTCGGTGGCAGTTGGGAGGGGTTCTGCCTTGAAACCCTGATCGCCGCAGCACCCGCTGGCACTGAAACCTTCTTCTATAGGACGTCGGCTGGTGCCGAACTTGACCTTGTCCTTCGCCTTCCCGGCGGCGAGACTTGGGCCATCGAGATCAAGCGCACCACCGCCCCCAAAGTCTCGCGCGGCTTTCACCTGGCCATTTCAGACATCAAAGCTGACAGACGCATTTTGGTCTATGCCGGCGCGCATGAGGTTCCCCTCGGAGAGGGTTTGCGCGCCATGCCACTTGATGTAGCTGTGCAGCAGCTGCGGCACCAATCTTGAGCCCAGCTCATGGAGCGAAGGCACAATCAAAGTTGCTCACCCTTGCAGCCAACACCCTTCGAATCGAGAGCGCGCCGAGGACAGACTTTCGCCAATCCCCACACCAAACCCTTGAAGCCGAAAACCCGGCTACAAGATGTTGATGGCCAGCAAATTCGAAGTCTCAAATTTAATTGATTTATTTCAGTAGGTTAAGTCTACAATCCTCCAGACTACGCTGCCCGCCCTGCAACTGGCCTGCGTCTATCAGTAGAATTTTCTTGCGCGAACGAAAAAGTTGGCGCATTTCTACCCGTAGCGCGAAAAGGTGAGAATTTCAGGTTTCTGCGCTACAAAAGAAAAGCTCGAAAAGAGCGCGCTGCGTGTACCTCGGTTGCGACAGCACAAAACGTGAGGGCAGTATGTCAGCAGAGCGAGTATTTGCCGAGCTTCAAACCGACGCATCTACGCTGCACGCGTCCATTCGCTTGCATCTGGAGCGCAATTTTGCGCCTGACGCAAGGAAGTATCTAAGAACCTTTTCGTCCACCGAGGCCGCTGACTTCTTGGGGCTCGCGCCCGGGCACCTGCGCAAACTGCATGCCGAAAACAAGATCCCGGACGTTCCTTTGGACGAGAGAGGCCGCAAGTTCTATTCCGCCGAAGACTTGGGGCAGATCCGGCTGGCTCTCGCACGGAACACGCGGGATCCGTCGCTTTATCTGCGTGGAAGGGTCGGGCAAGAACCGCTTCAAATTATCTCCTGCGTCTCTTTCAAGGGCGGTTCGGCAAAAACAACGACGGCGGCTTACCTCAGCCAATGGTACGCCCTTCATGGCTACCGCGTCCTAGTGGTCGATATGGACCCGCAGGCGTCGTTGTCCTCGATGACAGGCCTGCGTCCTGAGATCGATTTCACGCACAAAGGGACCATCTACGACGCAATCCGCTATGACGACCCGCTACCGATGAGCGAGGTCATCCGAAAAACCTACTTTCACGGCCTCGATATCGCTGCAGGCGGTCTGATCCTGTCCGAGTACGAAACGGAAACGCCCTACGCGCTGCGCCGCGGTGCTGAGCCGCCCTTCTACTTGCGTCTGCGCGAGGCAATCCAGTCGGCGGAAGCAAACTATGACCTTGTTTTCATTGATTGTCCGCCACAACTTGGTTTTCTGACTTTGTCGTCTTTGGTCGCGTCATCTTCGATCATCATCCCGGTTGTGCCCAACTTCATCGACGTGGCGTCGTTGGCGCAGTTCCTGACCATGACATCATCCCTGCTCGACACCATCCGAGATGCCGGGATGACGCTGGACTATGACTTCCTGCGTTACCTCGTCTCACGGTTCGAGCCATCCGATGGCCCTCAGGCGCAAGTTGCCGGCCTCTTGCGTGCAAACTTCGGCAAACGCGTGATGACCGAAACCTTCCTGAAATCGACCGCCATTTCGGATGCTGGTCTGACACATCAAACCCTGTTTGAGGTCGGGCGTGGCAGCATGAACCGGAACACCTATGACCGCTCCATGGAATCGGTGAACGCGGTCGCGCGTGAGCTGGAACAAGAGATCCACAAAGCTTGGGGAAGGCACTGATATGGCCCGAAAGAACATGTTCGAAGGCATTACCCCGGCTCAACGGTCTGAAGACGCGGAGATGTCTATTCAGCCGCGTAGTGCAGCGAAAATGCCGGAGGTATTTCAAAGTGCGGGCCCGATTGCTGCAATTCGCAATGACCTGCGCAGCCTAAGCAGCCGTTCGGTTCAAGAAATTGACCCCGAGATGATCGAGGACACCGGTCTCAAGGATCGTTTGGGCAGCTTGGACGACGATGTCGCAGAACTCCGGGATAGCATCGCCAAACACGGCCAGCAGGTTCCCATTCTCTTGCGCCCCCACCCTACTCTCAGCGGCCGCTATCAGGTGGTCTACGGACGCCGACGGCTTGCTGCCATTCGCGCGTTGCGAACACCCGTCAAAGCACTCATCCGAACCTTGTCTGATGAGGAAGCCGTCCTTGCTCAAGGGCAAGAAAACAACCTTCGCAAGGACCCCTCTTTCATCGAAAAGGCTCTTTTTGCGGGCGACCTGGAAGAAGCGGGCTATGATGCAAGGGTTGTGCAGGATGCGCTGAACGTCAATCGAAGCCATACCTCTCACATGCGCAAGGTGCGCGAGGCCATCCCACGCGAAGTTATCGAACGCATCGGTGCGGCACCGTCGATTGGCTGGAAACGCTGGTACGAACTTGCCTCCCGCATTCTCGATGAAAAGATCAATGCAATCGCCGTGCACCCTGCCCCGTTTCCGGCGGGCCTGACGTCTGACCAAAGATTCGATGCCTGGTCGAAGTTGGCGGTGAAAACTGGAAAGAACAGCACAACTCGCAAAGTCCAGCAGGCACAGTCCGTATTGGTCAAGGCGCAGGATGGCTCGGTCATTGGCACTATTGCACTGCAGAAAGACACGCTGAGCTTTCAGGCCGCCTCCAAAGCCGATCCGTTCACGGCCTGGCTGCATGGGAACGCCGAGACGGTGTTCCCGCGGCTACATGAAGAATTCCTCGCCCGCTCCGTCAAGCCGGAGTGAGCAAGCGATGCAACGAAAACAACAGAGGAGCAGTGTCGGAAAAGAATAGGCCTCCCGAATGGAACCCACCCGGAAGGCCCGCGCAAAACACAGGGCGCCAACCCTGAGAATGCTCATCTCTAGCCAGAGCAAGTTAGCGCAGGCCCGAATCGCAAGCAACATCGCATCGCGGTGATCTGATATCTTTTATCCTTTATCTGAACAAAAGACCCAGAACACCGGCAGAAATCTGCGCAAAACGGTCCTCATTCGGACAGCCCTGAACGTTCCGCGTGAATCAATCATGGAACAGATCACATCCACGCCCATGCTTCGGCATGCCAGGCGCCCCAGTTTGTCATCGCTGAAATCTCAGGTGCAGACCCCTGCAGCCAACAAGGACAAGCGTTGGCACATCCTTGATCTGGCAAAGACCTGCCGCCAACGACTGAAGCTTCGTGATCGCGACATCGCGGTCTTACGGGGTTTGCTGTCCCTCCTGCCCTCGCAAGCGCGACCTGACCAAATGGTGGTCTTTGCATCCAACCGGGTTCTGATTGATCGCTGCGATGGCATCGACGAACGCACTCTTCGTCGTCGGATTGCTCACTTGCAAAACTGCGGGATGCTTGAACGCCGGACAAGCCCCAACGGCAAGCGATATCAAGTCCGCGGCGATCACCAGGCCGCGCTGCTGACCTATGGCATCGATCTCACGCCTCTTTTCCACATCCAGAGCCATTTGGAAGCCTTGGCAGAAGACTGCCGCCACGAAACCGTAAGGATCAAGATGCTTCGCAGCTTGATCAGAGATGTTTTGTTCAAAACGCCACCACATGAAATCACTGACATTCAAAACCAAGCGCAAAGGGCACTTAGGAGAGTGCTCGATAGCAATCAGTTGCAGCAAATCCTGTCTCAGCTTGAAAAGGCTGCACCCGTTATGATCCCTCAATTTACGGACAACGTGACTCTGCCGACAACACACCTGTCCGTCAGCGACGGTCAAAATGACCGGCATATTCAGAGTTCGTATAAAGATAATTTGGAATCTGAAAGGGCTGAGAGCGAAACTGTAAGCAACCCTGCCCGTGAAAAAAAATCTGCCAACGTAGATCATGCCGACATCACAGTCGCTGAATGCATGGACCTTGCCCGAACTGCCAGAGAAATGGCCCCTAAACAGCCCCGATGCTGGGAGGATCTGATTGATCTTTCAACAACCCTTGCCCCTGCCATCGGACTTCAAGGCACGGTGATCCATGAAGCCGAGAAACACTTGGGCAGACACGGCTGCGCTTTGGCCGTTCTTGGCCTTGTCGAAGCGTTTGGCAGAGTTCGCAACCCGGAAGCCTATCTAACCGCTCTTGTGCAACGTCGTCTCAAGCAAGGCCTTGATCTCGTCCGAATGTTTCGTTCCCTCGTTCGGCCCGGTAAGCCAACACCTGCCTTCGCTTAGAACAAGGATGTTTACCCCGGTAAACATTTGTTGGGCGTGCTCTGCTGGGGCCGAAGTGTGTGATGTATACCGGGGTAAACATGAGGCTGTCGCTCTGCGCTGCGGAGAGTTTGAGAGTGGTTGGTTTGAGGGTGGCGGGAAGTGAGATCGGGAGAGTGGCTCCCGGCGCCCGTCGTGGAGACAACCTGATGGCCCAAGCTGCCCAGAAGATTACCCTTTCATCCTCACGGGACATCCCCTTTGATAGGCTGGTATTAAGCCAGTCCAACGTCCGGCGCATCAAGGCCGGTGTGTCGGTGGAAGGGTTGGCCGAGGACATCGCCCGTCGTGGCCTGTTGCAAGGCCTCAGCGTGCGGCCTTTGTTGGATGCCGATGGTGTCGAGACCGGCAAGTTCGAGATCCCGGCGGGTGGAAGGCGCTTCCAGGCGCTGTCGCTGCTGGTGAAGCAGAAGCGTTTGGCAAAGACGGCGCCTGTGCCTTGTGTGATGCGTGATGTGACATCAGATATTCTGGCCGAGGACGACTCCCTGGCTGAGAATATGCAGCGCGTTGCCTTGCACCCGCTCGATCAGTTCCGCGCCTTTGTCGCATTGCGGGAGAAGGGTCAGGGTGAGGAGGCGATCGCTGCGGCCTTCTTCGTGACACCACAGATCGTGAAGCAGCGGTTGAAGCTCGCGTCCGTGGCCCCTGCCCTGCTCGAGGTCTATGCCGAGGATGGCATGATGCTGGAACAACTGATGGCCTTCACGGTGAACCCCGATCACGCGCGTCAGGTGCAGGTTTGGGAAGCGGTGAAGAATTCCTGGAACAAGGAGCCTTATTCGATCCGGCGCATGTTGACCGAAACCTCTGTGCGGGCTTCGGATCGGCGCGCGGTGTTTGTTGGTGTTGATGTCTATGAGGCGGCGGGTGGCGTTGTCCTGCGCGACCTCTTCCAAGGCGATGATGGTGGCTGGTTGGAGGACCCTGCCCTGCTCGACCGTTTGGTCACGGACAAACTGCAAGTCGAGGCGCAGGCAATCGCCGCTGAGGGTTGGAAGTGGATCGAGGTGTCAACTGATCTGCCCTATGGCTATAGCCACGGTCTGCGGCGTCTGGTCGGCGATCCATCGCCGCTCAGCGCTGATGAAGCTGCAGACCACGCCAAGCTGCTCGCGGAGTATCGCGCACTTGAAGAAGAATACTCTGGTCAAGACGAATACCCCGAAGAGATCGATGCGCGGCTTGGTGAATTGGAAGCTGCCATGGAGGCCTTTGAGCAGCGTCCGCTGATTTTCGAAGCGGCCGAGGTTGGTCGCGCTGGCGTCTTCGTGACGCTGGATCGGGACGGTGGCCTGGCTATCTATCGCGGCTATGTCCGGTCGGAAGATGAGCCGTGCGAAGAGACCGTGGCCAACTTCGGCGATGACCTAGGTGCGGAAGGGCAGGGGGCTGATGACGATGTCTCAGCCTATCAGCTATCCGCTGGCACATCTGCGGCCACCGTCATCACTTCTGGGGGCCAGCCGGTCAGTTCGGGCCTCGTGGACGACGAAGATGATGGCGCGTTGAAGCCTTTGCCGGAGCGTCTGGTCATGGAGCTGACTGCTCATCGCACCCTCGCATTGCGCGAGGCGATTGGGCGTTCGCCCGACGTCGCCCTGACGCTGCTGCTGATGAAGCTGATCAATGACACCTTCTGTAGTTCCGGGGCTTCGGGCAGTTGCCTCGAGGCTTCTGTGCGACCCGTCTACATCTCGGCACAGGCCCCCGATCTGAAGGACAGTCCGGTGGCCAAGGCCGTGGACGATCGTCATGCCGCCTGGGAGGCCGATCTGCCGTTTGGCGACGATGCCGTGCTTTGGGATTATCTCTCGGCCCTCGACCAGGCCAGCCGTCTGGCTCTGCTGGCGCATTGCCTGAGCTTCGGGATCAGCGCGCTCCACGAGAAGGTCAACCCTTACGGCGCGGGCATCTCGGCCAGCGGGTTGGCCCGCCGCATGGCGCAGTCGGAGATTGTGGCTAAAGCAGTCGATCTCGACATGGTCGCGGCGGGGTGGGAGCCGACAGCGCACAACTATCTGAATCGTGTGCCCAAGGCGCGTATCCTTGAAGCCGTGCGTGAGGCGAAGGGGGAGGGCACCGCGCAGCTGCTCGACCATCTGAAGAAGGGTGAGATGGCGACGGAAGCCGAGCGCTTGCTCAAGGGCAGCGGCTGGTTGCCGGAGGTTCTGCGGCGCAGTGATCTTGCTGCTCTGGACGGGGATGCCGCAGCAGAAGGGCAGGGGGCTTTGAGCGAAGAATTCTTGGGCGATTCTGACACCGTCGAGGAAATCGACTTGCCCGCCTTCCTGACGGCCGATTTGCCCGTGGAAAGCACCGCGATGATGGCTGCGGAGTGATCTGAGCCCCCGAGGGCGGGGAAACCCGCCCTCAATCACAATAAAATACAACAATATCAATATGATGAATGCAAATGTTCGCATTCAGGATGAGGAATCATGTCCGCAACCACAATCATCGATACTGCGCCTTTGGGCGCGCTCATTCGTTACACCGACGGCAGTCCAAAGCCGCCTGCACGCTTCACCAAAAAGCTGGCAGCATGGGAGAGGTCCAACGGTGTTGGCCGTCTGGTAAAGAAGGAACCGCCGCGGCCTTATCCAACCTGGACGGCTCCGGCGTCCTTCACGCTGCATGAGGGGAACTTCTCCTCGGACGGGGTCATCCTTGTCACCATCATGCGCAGCCATTCGGCCGACAGTTCGCTCAGCTTTGAGGTGGTCGAGGAGCCCAAGGTGGGGCAGGTCCGCGTGCTTCTGGATTTCGGGGGCAGCGCCGAGCTTTTGCATCTGGCGGCGTCCGTCACAGCGGCAGAGCTTTGGATTGCCAAGGAGGGCTATCGCAACGCGCGGCTGCAGGTCGTCGGCGACGAAGGCGACGGGGCAGGGGAGGCGGGTATTGCCGCCTGAGCCTTCTCATAGACCAAGGGGGCCCGCCGCACGTGGGCCTCTCATCCAGCGCCAACCTGTCCCACGCATCTGCGCGGGGGACCAAAGGCTCCATCCCCAGTAGGGCCTCGGTCAACCAAAAGCATGTCCGCAACGCTGGCGGGGTGAGCATCGGCGGGACAATTCGGCTCCTTGTGGCAAAGCACCATCCCCCGCTTGCCAGTCCCTTCCTTGGCCCAAATCCAGTCTTCGAGATCAAACCACAAGGGCTCGGACTACGGGGCAAGCCCGTGCCGCCGGCCGGATTCGGGGCAAGCCCGAACGCACCCGGTGATGTCAGACCGTCTTTGGGCCTGCGGGTTCCTGTCAGCGCGAGGGATCGTCCCCCGCCTCCAAACAGGAGCCAAAACAAATGTCCCGCAAAGATGCTCACGCCTTCGCAGCCTCCCTCGCCGCCACGCTCATGGTTTCGATCGTGGTCTTCCAGGCAGGGGATGGAACCTATGGTGCCGTCCCCGCCGATGAAATCGACGGTGACGAGGTTTTGGTCGTGGCTGAGCACGACCCGTGGGCGTAATGCCCACGGTCTTTAAGAAGGCCCGGGCTCGGCGCTATCGCGCCTCCGGGCCTTTCGCCTGTCTGCCCTCAAGAGCCTGACAGGCCCACTCCGCCGAAGTCTTGTCGCATTCCGAAATCCAAAGAAGGCGGTGGCAAGAAACAGAAGCAAATAGGGCAGGGGGCTTTCTCATGTTAGGAGAACTACGCTCTATAAATATGATCGAGGCGACATGTTCACAAAAGTAGATTTCTATACCACGAACGTCCTACTGCTCGGTCACGCACAGGCGGTCAGTTGACGGCCATGTCCTCGGGCGATTTGCCTGCGTCAAGGGCTGCGACAAACCACAGCGGTTTGCGCCCCCGGCCTGACCAGGTGAGGGCCGCGTTTTCCGGGTGGCGGTATTTCGCGGCGGCGGGCGCACGGGTGGGTTTCACCTCGGTGCCGACCAGGTCGGCAAGAGAATAGCCCATCTCTTTGGCAATGATCTCGAGCTTGCTGCGGGCATCGCTTTTCTGCCGGTCCTCAAATGTGGAAATGGCCTTGGCCAGATCCTTCTGCAGGCTCTTGAGCTCCTTGAGTGACATTGCCTCGATGTTGAATTCAGTCATAGGTGCCTCGTGTCCAAAATGATGCCCTTGGGATAGCCGTCCAAGCGGCATCTCGCAACTCCGATCGGGCATGGGCGCGGGCGGCGAGAAGAAGGGCTCTCTCGTGACCAGCCGCATTGGGGCGGACTTTGGGCAGACAGTTTGAGCAGGGCGAGAGAAGCCATGTTCTGCAACAACCCCCGGTCATTCCTATCCCCGATGCCATCCCTTCGACTGACAATCCCCTAAGCCTGTTCGGCCTCTGGCGCGCAACCCCGCGTCAGTCCGGGCCGTGTTGGCTAGCGTTTCTTTGGAAACGCGGCACCTGCCCGCTCCACCCCGGCCCTTTGGGGGTTTCCGTCTGGTCTGATGGCCCAGCCGTGCACGCCTCACCCGACAGGCTTCTTTCGGGTCTTGTCGAAGGGACGGTCCCAGGGACAGGAAAAACAGGAGCTACCAAATGCAGAACATCGTCATCCTCGCCGGCAACATCGGTCAGAGCCCCGAAGTCCGCACCACCCAAGGCGGCAAGAAGATCACCAACTTCACCCTCGCCACCTCGCGCCCGCGCCTGGCCGAAGGCCGGGTCCAGCGCGACGAGAACGGCTACCGCGTGATGGACACCGAATGGCACCGCATCACCTGCTTCAACGGTCTCAGCAAGACGGTCGCAGAGCACTGCGAAAAGGGCATGAAGGTCATGGTCCACGGCCGTATCCACTACACCAAATGGACCGACGCAACCGGCGTTGATCGCTACGGCTGCGAGATCATCGCCGAGAAGGTCGACTTCCTGAGCCGCCCGAAGTCGACTGAGAACGAAAACCCCGAGCTGGTCGACCGCGACGACGAAATCCCGTTCTGAAAAGAACGGGGTCTCTACCTCGGGCCCGGCGGGTTTCCCCGCCGGGCAAAAGGCGATTCTCGCCTATTTGGATGTCCAAGGCCGCGCAGGCTCAGCTGTTATCGGTTCTCGTCCCTTTCTTCGATGATGCCGTGACTACGATAGGCATCAAGCATCATGCGAGTGTATTCCGCCGCGCTCTGGGTCACAGTGCCTAAACCGGGCCATCCAAACAGCGGGTCCGACCAAAAAACTTCCAGCTCAATCTCGATCCCAAGCACTGCAGCCACTTCGATCGCAGCGGTCGGCTCCTTTTCCTCGGGCCAGTAGTGATCCTCGAAGGAAACAACGACGTCGAGATCGTCATCTACCCAGATTTCGGCCAGACTCGCTCCCATGCGCTCGCTGGCATTGATCGCATCCTCGAACAGAGCTGCCCGGATCAAATGGGTCACCTGGTCCTTGCTGAGATCAAGCTTCGGCCGCGGATCGACGACAGAGACGATGGGCTCAATCTCTTGCCCTTCGGCGCGAGCTTGGACCGGCACTGGCTTTTCCTCGTTCGGTCCCAGCCAGAAGGCTTCTGGAAAAATGTTGATCGGTGATGCACCGCAGCCGGGGCAATGCCAATGGTTTCCAGCGATCTGTGAGCCGGTAATTTCTGCGTTGCAGTGCAGGCAGTACCAGCGGCTTGATTCCTCCATCTGCAAGAACGGATGGCGGACTTTCTCCTCTGCATCCGGTTTCGTGGCGCGCCGCGGCCAATCGGCAAATCGTCGCGCCTTCACGCTCTGCATCAAGTCCTTGGCAGTTCCTATCGCCTCTGCAAGCAGCACTCGATCGTTCATCGGGCTGTTCTGGGCGTGATTGATGTGGATCTCGACACGAGGGGCGGCCGAGGGGTTTTCTGGCAGCACGATCCGCCAGCCGTCACCTTCCATAAGAACATCGCCAAGCATTATTTTCAGCTCGTAAGGATGCCCCCGTACTTCTCCTCGAGTGATGGCATCTGGCCCTCCGAAGATATGGTCAAAGGTCCTATCCTCGTAGGACGTAATCCGCTCCACGAAAGCCTTGATCGATGCGGTTTGCGCTTCGGATGGGGTCCATTCTGCTTTGACGCTGCCCGTCAATGCGTTCCAATGAGGAAAGCCTAATCGATTGGCAACAAAGTCAAGCGCCACGTGCTGCGGCTTTCCGGTCGCCCTGGCGTACCGCTTTGCAAGAAGTTTCAGTGTCTTAAGTTGGTCGTTGTTTGTCATGATCCATGTCCAAGCTGGATCCGACTAGGTGCCCGCTGCTAATCAGACCCGCAAATGGCATGAAGTCTGCTGTTCGAAGTCAAAAACGCTGCAAAGCTTCGCGTGGCGGGCACACCGGCCTGCGAGAAAGGCCACCTTCAATCTCTGCGATTTGCCAGGGTCGGTCAACACCAATAATTCGAGGGCGCAATACTATTTCGACTGAACGCCGTCCGTCCGAGAGAGTCCGAGTTTGGCCGGTTTCCCGGTGACGGGTTGAGGGCTGGGAGAGTGGCTCCCGGCGCCCGTCGCGGGAGATAGCCGATGGGCGTTGTGGAAGTTCTGGATCCGGTGCGGTCGACGCGGGCTGGCGGCTGGAAGGTGGACGTGAGCCGGGGTGAGCGGAATGGGCGGGTGTCGTCCGAATGGTTCAATCGGCCCGACGATGAGCGGTATCTGTCGCTCGACGATCTTTGGGCATCGGTGAAGGGTCGGTCCGAACGCAGCCGGTCCCGCGTTGTCGCCACGGCGGATATCCGGGTCGAGGCTGCACGCGACAACCCCGAGCGGTTGCACCTGATCCTGCCGAAGGCCGAGGCACCCATCGCGCCCACGCATTGGGCGTTCGGCCAGCTTGCCAGTATCGTCGGTGCCCCGGCGTCCTACCTGCGTCAACTGCCCGCGCCGCTGGCGGGGATCAACCTGCAGTACGGCCTCTCCAACCACCGCGCCGAACAGGTGAAGACCTTCGAGACGGAAGACGGCCGCACCGAGTTGCGCGCGGTCACCGGCCCAGACTACGGCCGCATCCACGACCATGAGCTGGTCGAGGCGGCGCAGCGCATCGCGGGCAACGGCACCGGCGACACGCGCTGGAAGGTGCCGGGCGTGCTCGACTGGTCGACCGGGGTCTACAACCCCGATGTCGAGATCAGCCGCGACACGACCACGCTCTATGCCTCGGACCGCGACGTCTTCCTGTTCTTGGTCGATGATCACAACCCGATTGAGGCGGGCCGGCTACCCGACGGCTCCCCCGATCTCTATTTCCGGGGCTTTTATTGCTGGAATTCCGAGGTGGGTGCCAAGACCCTTGGCATGGCAAGCTTCTACTTGCGGGCGGTGTGCCAGAACCGGAACCTCTGGGGCGTCGAGGATTTTCAGGAAATCACCATCCGTCACTCGAAGTATGCCGCCTCGCGCTTTGCCCAAGAAGCGGCACCAGCACTTACACGGTTTGCCAATTCCTCGCCGCAGGGATTTGTGAACGGCATCAAGGCGGCGCGGCAGCAGATCGTCGCATGCACGGATGAAGACCGCGATGATTTCCTGCGGAAACGCGGCTTCTCCAAGGCTGAATCCGGCAAGATCATTGAGAAGGTGCTGATGGAAGAGGGCCGCCCGCCCGAAAGCATCTTCGACTTCGTGCAGGGCATTACGCGGCTTGCGCGCGACAAGACCCAGCAAGATGCGCGCCTCGACATGGAGGGGCGCGCCAAGAAGCTCCTCGATCGAGTCGGCTAACGCGGTGCCGGAGGCTCCTTTGCCTCCGGCCACTTTATTGCCAAACTGGATTGCTACTTGCTTGCAGTGATTCAAGTTGGGCGAAAAAGCATGGATGATATCGATTGGTCTGATCGCGCGTTCTACGATGATGGCGAATGGGTTACTTGGTCGGAAATTGACGAGCAGCTCCGCTACAAAGAGTGGGGAGCAAAATACCCCAACGCCATCCGATCAATGATCCCCTACTTTGAGGATCTGATATCGCTTGCGGAAAGCTATCACAGGGAGACTGGTCTTCATCTCGCCGTCTACGGCGACATCGGTGAACTTTTCGGCGCCATCACGTATGGCATCAAGCTAAACAAAACCTACGCGCAAGGCGCTGACGGAAGACTTGGCAACGACCACGTCGAAGTAAAGACGATTACCCCGTTCAAGACAAAGGATGTTGTGGTGGTCGATACTGCCGGGAACTTCAACAAGCTGCTTGTGGTCAAGGTCAACGAGGACTTCCAAGTATCAGGTCGAATGATTGACCGAAAGGATTTGCCCAAGCGGCAGGGTCGTTACCTGCGGGTCCGGTGGAGTGATTTGCCGTCGGCAGGTTGATCAGTATCGGCCGCCCCTTCGAGGAAGAGTGCGGCGGTTTGGTCTTTGACGGATGAGGTGGGGAGAGAGACTTCCCGCGCCGTCGGAGGTTTCCCCTATGCTCGACTTGCGCTTGCCCACCCACCCGACCACCGGCTCTCGGGGCTTCATGCCGCCTTTTCCCTCGGGCGACACTGACCCCAAGCACCCCTTTGCCCTGACCCTGTCGCGCCGCGCGCCGGCCGATCTGATGTCGGGCCGCGCCGCGCCCCTAGTCCTCGCCCGCTTCGCAACGCTGGCGGACGCAATGCAGGGCGCAATCGACCATGCCGAGGGGATTGCTCCGGATCCCGCGTCCCAGCTTCTGGCGATCCTCGATCGCGATGAGCGCCTCGTGTTGGCCGGGGCGGCCAGCGACCACGCCTTCGCGTGGTGTCACCCGGTGATGAGCACCACCGAAGCGCGGGGCGTGGTTATCGAGGCGAGCCATCTGCGCGCGCAGGCGGGCCGCGCATCGGCATGGGGTGAGCCCGCTCTGGCGCGGCGGCTGCGCCACTGCGCCGATCTTCTGGACGGGCGTCTCGTCGACCCGCTCTGGCGCGCTTTCGCCGCCCGGGCGCTGCAGGTCGCTGCGTGAGGCCCGAGAGACAGAGAAGGGCAGGGGGGATTTGGAGCTTGTCCGGGGGAGAGAGATCGCCCGGCCCGGCTCCGATCCCTTCCCCTTTCCGGAGAACCCCGATGAACATGACTGAACCCACCCTCGCGCCCCCGATGGCGCTTTCAACCGTCGACATGGCGCAGATCTTCGCCGCTCATGCCGCGCGCGCGGCCCGTATCGAAGCGCTGCGCCCTAGCAACAAGGGTCGCCTCTTCGATGGTCTCATGGCCGCCGGTATCACCCATGTCACCGTGACCTTCGGCGGTGCTGGGGACAGCGGCCAGATCGAAAGCATCGGCGCATGGTCCGGCGAGACCGCCGTCGACTTCCCTGCGACCGAGATCGCCTATGCGGCACTGATCTCGGACGACCCCGAGGTCGAGATGCGCAGCCTGTCGCTGGAGGATGTTGTCGAGCAGCTGGCCTATGACTTCCTTTCCGACGCCCATTGCGGTTGCGAAAACAACGGCGGCGCTTACGGCGAGTTCTGCTTCGACGCCGCGGCCCGCTGCATCCACCTTGAGTTCAACCAACGTATCGAGGCGCTGGTCGATCCGCATTTTGCCTCACCCGTGGTCGAGGTCATCTGAGATGACCGATCCGGCCTATCAGCGCCTGGGCCTGCCAATGACCGCTTCGCCCTATGCCGTCGTGCGCGCGGCGGTCAGGGCGCTTCATCCCGACACGCGCGCTGTTCGCGGCTTCCGGACGGCGCGCAAGCGCTTCTATCGGCAGATGCTCTGCGCGCATGCAGCGCGACAGGCGGCGGGCGACAAGTCGACCGGCTGATCGCAGCTACACATCCTTTCATCACGACACAGTGCCCGGCCTCTTGGCCGGGTCTTCCCCATTCAGGAGGTCCTCATGGCAGATTGCTTCACCCATTTCTCATGCCTGATCGACGTCGGCACGGCCGACAATGCTGCCCGCGCACTCGTGCTGTTTCAGGAGCTGCGCGCTACGGATCAGGACGCAGTTGACCCCGAGGTCTCGGGCTTCACTCTTGCGCGGCAGGACGCGCCCGAGGGCAGCACCCTCTGGATCCATGACAACGAGCACGGCGATGTCGAGGCGGTTATCCGCTTCGTGATGCGCCTCGCCGAAGACCTCGACCTCACTGGCCTCTGGGGGTTCCAGTATGCTCTGACCTGCACCCGGCCGCGCCTCGACGCCTTCGGCGGAGGCGCGCATGTCATCGATCTCGGTGCCCGCAAATCCATCGGCTGGACCAGCAGCCAGGAATGGCTTGCCGCCGCGCTGAACGGGGATGACGTCGATGCCTGAAGTCATCTGCACCACCGTCTACCAGTTCCCCGAACTCTCGGATGCAGCCAAGGAAAAGGCGCGCAGCTGGTATCGCGAGCTCGGCCCCCACGACGATTGGTGGGGCGCGGTCTACGAAGATTTCGAACGGGTCTGCGAGATTCTCGGCGTCCGCCTGAAGACCACGCCCGTCCGCATGATGGGCGGCGGGACGCGGGCCAAGCCGTGCATCTGGTTCTCTGGGTTCTGGAGCCAGGGTGACGGGGCCTGCTTCGAAGGCTTCTGGTCCCACACCAAAGGAGCACCAGCGCGCATTCGGGACTACGCCCCGACGGACGCGACGATGCACGGCATTGCCGACCGCCTGCGGGACATCCAGCGGCGGAACTTCTACCAGCTCACCGCTGAGGTCAGCCACCGTGGTCGTTACTACGACGAATACACCATGTCGGTGAATGTCGCGCGCGACAGCCCGACTTGGCAGCCGCCGACCGAAGAGGCCGAGGAGATCGTGACCGAGGCGCTCCGCGATCTGGCCCGCTGGCTCTACCGCCAGCTTGAGGCCGAATATGACCACCTCACCTCGGACGAGTCCATCGAGGAGGGGATCATCGTCAACGAGTACACCTTCACTGACGGAGGGCGGCGCTTCGGGTGATGGCTGCGGCCAAGATTTCTGTCGCAATCATCTGCGCGCGGCCCTGAAGGCCAAGAAATCCTTCGGAAACCAGCAATTTCTTGGTAACCGCTTCAACAAGCTTCGGGTTCATGTTTTCGGTGACCCGCAGCGCCTCCCGACACGCATCAGGAAACCTGGAACATGCCTCAACGACATATTCGCTGCCTATGGCTTGGGCGACGGCGGCGATGTCGAACATGTCCCGGGGCTGAAGTTGCGAACCCCGAAAGACCACTTTTTTCGCCAGAATTTCAGCGGGTGTCTCGAGCCTGACATTTCGCCCGCGAATTTCAGCTTTGGTGAAGGGCGTTTCAGTGACCGGGTCGCAGCAGATAAAATCGATCTCACCGACGCCCTCGAACACGATCTTCAAAGCGCGGGTGCCATCGGTTTCGTAGTCGCTTGGCGCAAGCGCCAGATCGTAGTCTTGCGTTTCGGGGTTCAGGTAGGGGAGATACTGGGCATCCTCGATGAAGAGGTCGATGTCGTGACTTTCGCGATGGTTGATTTGCAGCATAAGTGCTGTGCCGCCGCCAAAGCTCCAGCTGTTCATCCCGATGCCCTGGGCATTGGCCTGATCGATGATTGCCATTGCCATGTCGAAAAGCTCAGGCCAGCGGCTCGGCAGAGGCGTATTCATTCAGACCGCAAGCGGCAGCTGAAATCCGGCGAGGACGGAGAATTTCTTGGCCACTTGGGTGACCGCATCCTTGCTCACACCCATCTCGTCGATGAACGATTGCTGCAGTTTGGGCGACACTTCGGACAGGAAGGCGAAGACGCTGCAATCGTAGGAATCGGCACTTTTGATATCGGCGAGTTTCTCGGCAAGCTGCGCAGCCGTCACCAGCACGCCGTAGGGCGCGCTGACTGTCGACATCACCTTTGCGGCAACCGAGGCCATGGCATCAACTCTGTGCAGATTTCTATTCCATCAATGTAGTCGATGTCCCTCAACAAAGCAATAAAGCCCCATCTGCGCTGGTTTTCACCTGTTCCCGTCGATCCACTTCGACATCAGGCCCTTGTCGCGGAAGCATTCATCCGGGACAGCGCGTCGCTTGATGCGAGCGAGACGCTCAGCAAAGGCGACCTGCTTCGACGACGGCAGTTGGTCGAGCGCGGAGACCGGTTTCAGCTTGGCCTGCGCATCGATCCAAGAACTCAAAGCCCGCCGGTCCTGCTGCACCTCCCAAGGTAACAGCGTCTGGTTCTTGAGCGCCAGTGACCGCGCGTAGGCGATCTGCTTGGGCGTGACGGGTACTGCAAAACTGGTGTCTTCCATCGGAGAAACGCCCTTGCTGCTTGGTCTTTATATATAGAACATAACAGGAACAAAATCAACCACCGCTCTGCCAAGGATCGACGATCGAGAGGCAGAGGCAGGATGGGGCAGGGGGAGCTGGAAGGCCGCGCGAGAGCGCCTTCGGCTCTGCCAATTTCCCCAACCTGAGGTGTTCTGATGACCTTCCAACCGTTGATCCCGACCGTGCTGACGCCGGTCGCTGTTTCTGTTCTGACTGATCCTGCGACCGGGATCCTTGCCGTGGCCGAGGCCCTGCAGCCCGACCTGGCGCAGGGCTTCCAAATCGACGCGCTGCGCCTGCGGCTGGAGATGGAGCGCGCCTTTGGCGGCTCAGATGCGGATGGCGCCTGGGACTGGAAGCTTTCCTATGAGGCGGGCGAGGTGGCGCTCGTCCTCTTTCTGCGGAAATTCGGCCGCGCGCTGCTGGCACGGGTGGGCTCGCTGGGTGCGCTGCTCCCCATCCTCGCCAAGGTGACTTGCCTCCTGCCCACTCACACTAGGCGTTCGGAGGAGATGGAGCGCTTCCAGCAGTTCTCGACGCCTTTGCCCATGGGGTTGGCGGCTCTGGCGGCAGGGCAAATCACGCCCCGTGATCTGGTCCTGGAACCTTCGGCCGGGACCGGACTTCTGGCGGTCCTCGCGGAGATCGCGGGCGGTAGCCTTGCGCTGAACGAATTGGCCGACACCCGCGCCGATCTTCTGCGGCTCCTGTTTCCGGGTTGCTCCGTCACCCGTTTTGACGCCGCGCAGATCGACGATCATCTGGGTGCCGGGCTGCGCCCAAGCGTCATCCTGATGAACCCGCCATTTTCGGCTGTGGCCAATGTCGACAGCCGCAGCACCGAGGCGACGGCGCGGCATCTGCGTTCGGCGCTCGCACGCCTTGCGCCGGGCGGGCGTTTAGTCGCCATCACCGGCGCCAATTTCGCGCCCGATGCGCCAGCCTGGGCTGGGACCTTCACCCGTTTGGCCGAGACCGCACATCTGGTCTTTACGGGCGCTTTGACGGGCGGTGCTTTTGCCAAGCACGGCACCAGCTTCGAGACACGGATTTCCGTGTTCGACAAATGTCGTGGTGGGGAGCACGGCGGCATCATCGCCGACCTCGCGCGGCCGATGTCGCCAGACGTGGCGCATCTTCTAGCCCGGATCACCGCCGAAGTTCCGCCGCGGCTTGAACTGGTACAGGGCACCGCGACCGGGCTGAACCCCTCTTCCCCTTTGTCGGGAAGTCCTGCCCGCGCCGCAAACACCACAGTCAGCATATCTCGGGCTTCCGCCTCGGCCTCGTCTTTCGGCGCAAACGCGAAGTTCGACGCCGAAAATCTCGCCTATATCCTGCGCGAGGTGACCGAAGACGACAGCGCTGCGCGCCTGTCGGATGCGATCTACGAGACCTTCCGACTTCAGGCCTTCGACATCCCCGGCGCGGCCCCGCATCCGACCAAGCTCGTGCAATCGGCGGCCATGGCCTCGGTCGCGCCCCCGAAGCCGACCTACCGTCCGAAACTGCCTGCTGCCGTGGTGCGGGATGGGCTCCTGTCGGATGCCCAACTCGAAACCGTGATCTACGCGGGCGAAGCGCACGGCGCCTATCTCGCGGGATCCTGGACCGTCGATGAGACCGGCTACATGGTTTCGGCCGCGCCGGAAAATGCCGCTGACGCCATCTGCTTCCGCCGTGGATTCTTCCTTGGCGACGGCACCGGGGCAGGTAAGGGCCGCCAGTCGGCCGGGATCTTGCTCGACAACTGGGCACAAGGCCGCCGCAAGGCGCTCTGGATTTCTAAGAGCGACAAGCTTCTGGAGGACGCGCAGCGCGACTGGTCGGCACTTGGCCAGGAGCGGCTGTTGGTGACGCCGCTGTCGCGCTTTGCGCAAGGCCGCGACATCCCGCTCACCGAAGGCATCCTTTTCACCACCTATGCCACGCTGCGCTCCGAGGAGCGCGGGGCCAAGAAGTCCCGCGTCGACCAGATCGTCGACTGGTTGGGGTCGGATTTCGACGGGGTGATCCTGTTTGACGAAAGCCATGCCATGGCCAATGCCGCTGGGTCCAAGGGTGAGCGCGGTGACACCGAAGCGTCGCAGCAGGGCAGGGCGGGCCTGCGCCTGCAACACAAACTGCCCAATGCCCGTGTGGTATATGTCTCGGCCACGGGTGCTACGACGGTGCACAACCTCGCCTATGCACAGCGGCTCGGACTTTGGGGAGGGGAAGATTTCCCCTTCGCAACGCGAGCCGAATTCGTCGAGGCAATCGAGGCAGGCGGGGTCGCCGCCATGGAGGTTCTCGCCCGCGACCTGCGGTCTCTTGGTCTCTACACCGCCCGGTCGCTCTCCTATGACGGTGTCGAATACGAGATGCTAGTTCACGCTCTCAGCCCGGAGCAGCGCAGCATCTACGATGCCTATGCCGGGGCCTTCGCCATCATCCACAACAACCTGGCCGCCGCGATGGAGGCCGCCAACATCACGGGTGAAAGTGGAGGCACCCTCAACCGACAGGCCAAGTCCGCCGCGCGCTCGGCCTTCGAGTCCGCCAAGCAGCGCTTCTTCGGCCATCTCCTGACCTCGATGAAAACCCCCACGCTGATCGCCACCATCGAGGCCGATCTGGCCGCTGGCCATGCGGCCGTCATCCAGATCGTCTCGACCGGAGAGGCGCTGATGGAACGCCGCTTGTTGGAGATCCCGACCGAGGAGTGGAATGACATCCGCGTCGACATCACCCCGCGGGAATATGTGTTATCCGGAGCTCCGGATAAAACGTAATATGCCGCGTCCGCGTTATGCAGAGCGCGGCGCTTCATGTCGTTGATATGCTGATTCATTTTGGGATCTCCACTTGGCATAATCATGATGCCTCTGCTCTCAACCGCAGAAGGACACCCCGACATGACCTCCCCCTCCTCTCACCCCGGCGGCACGACAGCCGCCGGGGCCACCGTCAACCAAGCACTTGTTTCCGGCTATCTTGCTGACAATTCCAACTTGTCCGCCGGGGCCCTTAGCGCCGCCCGGCATCTTCTGAGATGGGCCACAGATCGGCAGATCACGATCAGCGATCTTGATGCGACAGCCGTCGATCGTTTTGCGCGGCACCGCTGCCGGTGTGGCCGCTATAGTTCCGCGCAGTTGCGGAACCCGAGCTACATGACCGATGCCCGGAGGTTTCTTCGCTATCTGGAAGGAATCGGCCATGTCGCCATTCCCGACGAGGTCGCCCCGCTCGGCCCGCATTTGGCGGACTTTTCAGCGAACCTCGCGGCACAGAGCTACAGTAAGGTCACCTGCAGCTCTCGCATGAGCCAAGCTCGACATTTTGCCGAATGGATTCTGCAAATGCGAGTTCCGGCGGACAGCATCGACGATGACATGGTCGCGCAGTTTGCCCATCACGATTGCCAATGCGGAATCAGGACCAAGCGCGGCAAACGGGTTGTCAGCACGGGTGCCAAGGATCGCCGTCGTGGTGCCCTCGCCTTTGTCGCTTTTCTCAGAGTTAAGGGGTTGATCCCGCCCGCAAAGATCATCGGGCCTAATCCGGACCCAAGGCTCGCCGCTTTCGATCATTGGTTGCGACGTGAGCGCGGCGCCACAGCGGAGACCGTTCGACGCTACCTGCAAGAATTGGGTCGCTGGCTGGAGCGGCTTGGTACTGAACCGCAGGAATTAAATGCGGCAGTCATTCGCGCAATCGTTCTGGATCAGGGCGAGGACCGTTCCCGATCGTCAGTCCGCATGACGATAACAGTCCTGCGCACATTCTTGCGTTTCATGATCGGCGAAGGGTTGTGTGCTCCGTCGCTGCTTCTTGCGGTGCCGTCAGGGGTGCGACGCAGGCTTTCCACCGTCCCAAAGACGATCCCGGCTTCGACCATCGAAGAGATCGTCGCGTCCTGCGGCACAGGCACAGCGGTTGAGGTGCGGGACCGCGCCATCATCCTGCTTCTCGCGCGGATGGCCCTGCGGGCTGGCGATATCTGGCAACTCCATCTCCGCGACATCGACTGGCGCGCGAGCAGGTTGCGATTGCACGGCAAAAGCCGACGTGGGGTGTTTATGCCTTTGCCGCAAGACGTCGGTGATGCGCTGCTCGCCTATATCGAGGACGCCCGCCCGGTGGTTGCATCCGATCGGGTCTTCTTACGCGTCCAAGCCCCTTTCACCCCATTTCGCTCATCGGCCGAGATCGCCGGTATCGTCTCTCGAGTTCTTTCCCGCGGCGGCTTCGTCGGCCTGCCGACCGGCGCACATGTGTTTCGGCATTCGCTGGCTTCGACATGGCTGCGCGGTGGGGCGGAACTGGATCAGATTGGGGCCGCGCTGCGCCACGCTTCACGCGACACAACCGCAATCTACGCCAAGGTCGATATCGATATGCTGGGGGCCGTGGCCCAGCCTTGGCCGGGGTACGCAACATGATGCATCGCCATGTCGACCGCTACATCAACCTGCATCGCGCCCTCGGAAAGGGGTTTGCCAAACATGAGAGGTCCTTGCGCGAGTTCGCCGCATTTGCTGCTGACCGGACCGATCCGCATGTAACTGCGGCACTGATCCTCGAGTGGGCGGGAAGCGCGGCCACGCCCAATTCAGCGCAAGACCGGTATGATCATGCTCGCGCCTTCGCGATGTTCCTGCATGCAGAGGACGTGCAACATGAGGTTCCAGTCGCAGGATTGTTCGGGCGGTCAAGACGCCGCCGACCCGCTCCCCACATTCTGTTGCAAGACCAGATCAATGGCATCCTGGCGGAGGCGCTTCTGGTTCCTGGCCTGTCCCCGATCAGCCCGCAGACCTATCACACGCTGTTCGGATTGCTGGCCTCGACAGGTCTGCGCATCTCGGAAGCTTTGTCCCTCCGTTGTGCTGACCTGGGGGAAGACGGCCTTTTGATCCGCAAGGGTAAATTTGGCAAGAGCCGCCTCGTCCCTCTTCATGCCTCGACCCGCGCAGCTTTGGAGCGCTATCTCGAGCGTCGCCGTACCGTCCGCGATGCCGGTCATGACCTTTTCGTGCTCGGCCACGGTCATGCACCGACGGCGACAAGGGCACACGTGGTCTTCGTGCGGATCGTGCGCAAACTCGGCTATCGCAGTCCGACAGGTCCCGGGCCCCGGCTGCACGATTTGCGCCACACCTTCGCAGTTCGGTCCCTTGAATCCTGCGGAAACGATCCGCAGTCGGTCTCGCGGCACATGCGGGCCCTGAGCACCTATCTTGGTCATGTCGATATCGCCAATACCTATTGGTACCTCGAAGCCACCCCCGTCTTGCTGCAAATGATCGCGGCAAGGGCGGAAGAGACGTGGATCGGGGGTGCGGAATGACCCCGCTCGCGCCGGACCTGTCGGCTTTCCTGCAGAAGCATCTGCCCGATGAGCGTGGAGCCAGCCAACATACCATCGCCGCTTTTGCCCACGCGTTCACACTCTTGCTGCGGTTTGCGGCCACACGCCTCAAACGACAGCCTTCTGACCTTGCGATCGAGGATCTCGACGTCAGCCTGATCAGGGCCTTTCTCGAGCACATCGAAGAGGGGCGAGCCAATACCGTGCGATCCCGCAATGCCCGGCTGGCAGCGATCAAGGCGTTTTTCCGCTTCCTTGAACCAAGGCGTCCAGCCTGCCTCGAACAGGCGATGATGATCAGGTCGCTGCCCGTCAAACGCACGGATGTAAAGCTGATCGACTACCTGACGAAGGACGAGGTGCGCGCCTTGCTTGCGGCCCCGGACGGCAGAGTGCCGGCTGGGCTGCGTGATCGGGCGATGCTTCACCTGGCCTACGCCGCAGGACTGCGGGCGTCTGAACTTCTCGCAGTTCGGATGGACGATTTCCCGCGGGGCTCGTTCGCAAACATCCGGGTGCTTGGGAAGGGCCGTCGGGAGCGGGTGCTACCGCTCTGGACGGAGACGCAAGCTGCTATTCGGGCTTGGCTGGCCGTCCGTCCCAACGATGTCGGGCCGGAACTGTTCCTGAACCGCGATGGCGGCCCGATGACACGGGATGGTTTTGCCTACCGGCTCCGTCAACATGTGGCCGTGGCCGAACGCGCGACCCCTTCGATTGCCGACAAGCACGTGACGCCGCATGTGCTGCGGCACAGCTGCGCCATGCACACTTTGCAGGCCACAGGCGATGTCCGCAAGGTCGCCCTTTGGCTGGGTCATGCCAGCCTCCAGACGACCGAGATGTATTTGCGCGCAGACCCGACTGAGAAGCTTGCCCTTCTCGACGCCCATCATGCCCCGCTGATCAAGCCGGGCAAGTTTCGGCCGCCCTCGGACAAATTGATGGCTATCCTCGCTGTCGCAACCGGCGCGAAGCCGCGATAGTGGACATTTCACAGACCTGCGCTGCTCCGGGCGCGCCATTCGACAGCAGCGTTCCGCCTCAGGCGGGGCGTTGCTATTCCATCACATAACCAAGCGCGCGATATCCAGATCGCCGTTTTGCAGCCATCCTCGCCAGAACGGGCACAGCGCTGTCCACGTAATCCACGACCAGGACATCCTTCTTGCCGTCATGTTGTCGGTGCAGGCGACCAACATATTGCGCAAGCGTTCCCTTCCACGCGATCGGCATCGTCAGGAACAAGGTGTCAAGTCGAGGGTCGTCAAAGCCCTCCCCGATGTAGCGTCCTGTCGCCAGAATCAACCGCTCCTCGTCATCGGGGACATTCAGCGCGGCGGCGGCAGACTTCCGGTCCTTCGCCGACATGCCACCCCGCAGAACGACCAGGTTCTTCGCAAATTTCGAGAACCGCTGGTGCAGGTAATCCAGATGGTCTTTGCGTTCAGTCAAGACGATCGGGGAGCGCTTCGCCTCGAGCGATTTCAGCACGTCATCAAAGATCTGATCATTCCGTCCGGTGTCGTCGGCCAGAGCGGCATAGATCGCTGGCATCGATGGCCGTTCCGCCATCGCAAGCACTTCAGGCAGTCTGAACCGCGTGTGACGCTCGCGCGCCCGATGCCGAATGCCGCTCTCAGCAGCCTGCGACCTAGCATGAACCTGATGCCGAACGGGGCCGCATTGCATGAAGATGATGGGATGGTGCCCGTCTTTTCGGGCGACGGTTGCCGACAAACCGGCGATATAGCGCGCCTTCGTTCTGCGCGCGACAAGTTCAAAACTCGCCGCTGACAGGTGGTGGCATTCATCAACGATGAGCTGGCCATAGTCCGCTACGATGTCGTCGACTTCGCCGTTTCTGACCAGGCTCTGGATCAGCGCCACGTCGACAATGCCAGTCGGTTTCCGCTTTCCGCCGCCAATTGCACCGATCTGATTGGGGTCGATGTGGAGGAAGGTCTTCAGCCGCTCGACCCATTGGTCGAGAAGTTCCCGACGGTGTACCAAAACCAGCGTGTTCCGGGCGCGATGGCCGATCAGGGCGGAAGCGACAACCGTCTTGCCAAACGCGGTTGTGGCAGCGAGCACACCAGTATCATGCGCGGTGAGCGCCTCGAAGGCACGCTGTTGCGGCGGCCGAAGCTCGCCAAGGAACTGGACTGTGTCCGGCAGCGGGGTTCCGTCGCTGCGCTGGTCGTCCAATTCCATTTGAGCGCCGTGTTCGGTCAGGATTTCAACCGCCTCATCAAAGCAGCCCCGAGGCAAGGCGATGTGCCGGGGGTGCAGTTCTGCGCAGGACACCACGCGGGGCTTTCCAAATGTGGGCAGTCGCATAGCCTGTGCTCGATAGAATTCGGGGTTCTGGAATGCAGCGACCCGTATTAGTTGGGCAATCATGGGAGGGGGCAACCCAGTTCGGTCGATGTAGACCTGATCGCCGACAGTCACCTTGATGGTGTCCGGGATCACCACGCCCGCAGGCTTTGCTTTCGGGCGGCGCGACGGGGACATTTTCCAGGGCTCGTCAGCATTTTCATCTTCCACCGGCAACCGGACTGCCAGGACCTGACCAGAGGCCTCTGCGGCCGCCACAATGTTGGCCACTGCCTCGGTCGGCATTCTCGGCAGAGTGGACAGGTACGCCCACTGATCGTCGTATGGCCGCAGGTCCGGATCAAGGAAGACGCTGTTGCCGTCCTTTCGCGCAAAATACTGCAGCGGCAAGGCGATCAGATTTCCAAAGCCGCCAACGGGCATCGTGTCCTGGTTCGGGAAGAGGCGGTCATAAGACGCAAAACCGATCTCCGGTCGCTTCTCCATCGTCTCCGTGATCAGCGCCGATCCAAGCTGACGGGCCGCCCGAGCCGATACCGGTTCGGCGAAGAAGATCCAGACATGGCCGCCATTGCCTGATCGGGACCGTTCCAGTGCAGCAGGCACGCCCTTCGCCCGACAAGTTTCAAGCTGGGCACTGGCGTCCTCCGCCCAAGACACCTTGTCAAAATCTGCGGCAAGGAACCAACAGGTGTCGTCCCGCAGCAACGGGTAGACGCCCGCAACGAAGTTGGCCGAATGACCGTCGCCGCCCCGCAGGTGCCGTTCAATGATGCCGACGTCGGAAGGTATGAACCGCTGATGCTTGCAGTCTCCGCATTTGACGGTCGGCTTTCCGCAGATGCCTTTCACCCATTCATTGAAGCAGGCGGGCGAATACCCGGCGCGCCCTGTCTTGCGGTTTTCCCATCGCACTGGGAATACGTCCTGGCGGCCAGAAAACAGGCGACGGAACAGTTCGACCTTTTCGTCCGATGTCGACGTGTTCGTGACCGGGGCGTTTTCGAATGACGGACGCTTAGTTTGTGCCGTTGTTTCTGCGGCCTGCTGGGACTCCAACGCCGAAAGAGCCTGGTGAAGCTGCCGTTGCTCTTCAGCCAACTCGGCAAGTCGCGCCCGAACCCGCGCCAGTTCTGTTGCCGTGCTGCTGTTATCCACCACCTGTGAATTCCGCCATTTTGTCCCCTCCTCCGACCATAGCGGCCAAACGGCTCTGCTGTAAGCATGCCTCTGCGACCGGCGGCTGTCGTGCCGCCGGGGTGAGAGGAGGGGGAGGTCATGTCGGGGTGTCCTTCTGCGGTTGAGAGCAGAGGCATCATGATTATGCCAAGTGGAGATCCAAAAATGAATCAGCATATCAACGACATGAAGCGCCGCGCTCTGCATAACGCGGACGCAGCATATTATGTCCTGGACTACCTCGCCCATTCCTTCCCGGTGCAGCTCTATGAGCCCTTCACCGACAGCGAGGGCAATCTCTCCTCGCGGCCCGTCATGCGTGACGGCCAGCCGGTCGAATGCCGCGAGGCCGCGCGCAGGCGTGATGCACTGATTGAAAAGCTTGCCTCGCTGCCGCCCGTGCCGGGGGCGCTCGACCAGATCGTCCAGCGCTTCGGCACCGATCTCGTGGCAGAGGTCACAGGCCGCTCGCGCCGCATCGTGCGCAAGGGCGATGGTCCTTCGGCGCGGCTCGTCGTGGAAAACCGTGCCGGCTCCGCCAACCTCGCGGAAACCGCTGCCTTCATGGATGACCAGAAGCGTATCCTGATCTTCTCAGATGCGGGCGGCACGGGCCGCAGCTATCACGCCGATCTCGGCGCAAAAAACCAGCGTCTGCGCGTCCACTATCTTCTGGAACCGGGCTGGAAGGCCGATGCCGCCATCCAGGGTCTCGGGCGGACCAACCGCACCAATCAGGCGCAGCCGCCGCTCTTCCGGCCCGTGGCCACGGATGTGAAGGCGGAGAAGCGGTTCCTGTCGACCATCGCGCGCCGCCTCGACACGCTGGGTGCCATCACGCGGGGCCAGCGCCAGACTGGAGGGCAGGGGCTGTTCCGTCCCGAGGACAACCTCGAGTCGCCTTACGCCCGCGATGCCCTGCGCCAGCTTTACCGCCGCCTCTATCGCGGCGATGTGGCGGGCTGTTCACTCGAGGCATTTGAGGATGCCACCGGCCTTAGCCTGACCGATGGCAACGGGCTGAAGGACGACCTGCCCCCGATCACGACCTTCCTCAATCGTCTGCTGGCGCTGACGATCGACATGCAGGCTGTGCTCTTCTCGGCTTTCGAGGAATTGCTCGATCAGCGGATCGAGGGTGCCATCGCCGCCGGGGTCTATGACCTCGGGCTCGAGACGCTGCGCGCGGAAAGCTTCCGCGTCACGGATGCCCGGGTGATCTACACCCATCCCGGCTCTGGCGCGGAAACCCAGCTTCTGACCATCGCGGAAAAGCGCCGCAACATGCCGACTTCACTGGCCGATGCGCTCGACTGGCTGGATGACCCCAAGGCGCGGCTTCTGGTCAACAGCCGCTCTGGCCGAGCGGCTGTGCAGGTGCCCGCCACCAGCCTGATGCTGGATGACGGCACCATTGAACCCCGCTTGCGCCTGATCCGTCCGACCGAAGCCAGCACGGTTCCGGCGAAGATCATGGACGACACCCACTGGCTCGAGGCGGATCGCGTCGCCTTCGCCGCTGCCTGGACGACTGAACTGGCTGCGGTGCCGGAGTTCTCGGAATCCACGATGCACATCGTGGCCGGGCTCCTCCTGCCGATCTGGAAGCAGCTCCCGCAGGACGAAACCCGCGTCTACCGGCTGCAGACCGATGACGGTCAGCGCATCATCGGTCGCCGCGTTTCGCCAGCCTGGGTCGCGGCCACGCTTGCAGCCGACGCGCCGAAGCTCACGGCCGCTGAGGTCCATGCCCTCGTTCTTGAAGGCAAGATCGTCGTGCGGCTTATCGAAGGTCTGGAGCTGCACCGGTCCCGCGTCATGGGGGTCAACCGGATCGAACTCTCGGGCTTCACGGAAACCCAGAAAGATCGCCTCAAGGCGGACGGTTTCTTTTCGGAGATCATCGCCTGGAAACTCAGGCTTTTCTGTCCGACAGATTTGTCCGGTGTCCCCATTTGCGGGTCCCTTCTTGCGCGGTTTCCGATCCTCGCCCTAGAGCCTCGGCATGGCTGAAGTGAGATTGTCCCCCATGTCCTTGGAAACCGAAGAAATCCTGCGCGAGCTTGCGCAAAACGCTGAAAGCGTTTGTCGTCACTACCTTCCTGCCGGACGGCGGGAAGGCTCCTACTGGATCGTGGGCGATCTGCAGAATAACCCCGGTCGGTCGCTGTTCGTGCGGTTGACTGGGCCCACATCGGGACCAGGTGCCGCCGGTAAATTCTCCGACGGCGCGACCGGTGAACATGGCGACCTCCTCGATATCATCCGCGAGCGCACCGGGATCTCCCGCTTTCCCGACCTTCTCGCCGAGGCCCGCGCACATCTTGGTCGTCCAGCGCCGGTTTTCCTGGATGGCCGCGCACCGAGAAGATCGAAGTCCCCCGGGGGCACGCCAGAAGCAGCGGCGCGCTTGTTTGCGGCCTCGGTCCCTGTTCCAGGCACGCTTGCGGAAACCTATCTCCGTTCCCGGGGCGTCAGCCTTAGCGACCAGACGAGCGCCCTTCGCTTCCACCCGAAGTGCTGGCATCGAGATGAGGGCCAGACCAAGAGCATTCCCCGACCGGCGCTGATCGCCGCAGTCACCGACGGGGCAGGGGCCTTGCAGGGTGTGCATCGCACCTGGCTTGCGCCTGACGGCCGAGGCAAGGCATCTGTCGAGACGCAGCGGCGGGCCATGGGTCACCTTCTGGGCAATGCCGTGAGGTTAACCCCGCAGGATGACATCCTCGTTGTCGGCGAGGGCATCGAGACCATGCTATCCGTTCGTGAGGCCGCCCCTGGCCTTCCCGTCTGGGCCGCTCTCTCATCGGGTCACCTCGGAGCCGTCCAGCTGCCGGAGGGGTTGCGGCGCCTCTACATCGCCATCGACCGCGATCCGGCGGGGCAGCGCGCTGCGGAGAGGTTGAGCGCCAGAGCCACCGAGGTCGGGATTGCAGTACGGGTGCTCGAGCCGCAGCTCGGAGATTTCAACGACGATCTTCGCGCGGATGGACCGTCGGTGCTGCGTCAGCATCTGTCAAAGCAGATCGGCCCCGAGGATCTGCAGCGCCTGGAAATCTGAGCTTCTCCGCGCATGGGGCGTTTCAGGATGGCGGGGCAGGGGGACCGGAACCGTCGCAGGTCTGAACCCTCACCTCCTGCCTCTTCTCGGGGCAGCTCATCCACCCGTCCCCCGAGCGGCCTTCAAGAGATGGGCAGGCGGCCGTCAAAGGTGACGACCCTTCAAGGACGGGGGGCAACTGATTTCCGCCGGCGGCAGAGCCGCCTTTGCATCGCGAGAGCCAAATCAGCCGCCCCCCGTCCTCCTCCACATGCGTTCCGGCCCGCGACGAGCGCGGGTGAAGGGTCCTCCCCCGTGACGGCTTTCGCAGCCCATGAAGGCCGCGCGGGATGACGCGCGGACCAGACAGGCCCGGAGGCAAGAAGAAGATGACGTTCCAAACCCGCGACGACGCTTACGAACCCGCCCACACCGCATCCCAGACCGCCCATGCACTTGAGGAGCTTCAACTCTACGGCTACCGCCCCTTTGAGGACGAACCCGATTCGCGCCCGATGCCGGATGCAGACCGCCTCCGGGGTGCCGTTGCCGATATCTTTGACGCCCTCGTCGCGAGCCTCGCCGACACTCGCATGGAGCCCGACCTCGACGAAGTGCTCTGGGGCCAGGTCAACCTCTTCCACCGCGCCACCGCCCGGATCGAACGGTCGCTCGACGACAACGAGCAGGCGCAGCGCCGCCTCCAACGTGAGCAGGACGGTTCCGAGGTGAAATCCACCGAGCTCGAGCGTCTGACGTCCGAGGGCCTGACCTTCACCGAACGGCGGAACTGCATGGACATGATGCGCGATCACGCCGCCTCCGAGTTCTGGCACCACACTGGGTCAACTTGGCGGCCCCGCACCGGCTCAAAGGTGAACCATCAGCACCTGACCGCCGCCCTGATCGACAGCCGCGACTTCCTCGCCGCCAAGCGCCGCGCGGAAACCGAGGTGATGCTGCCCGTGGGTCCCAAGGTCGCCCTCACCGGCGGGACCGACTTCAACGACCACCGCCTGATCTGGGGCAAGCTCGATCAGGTCCGGACCAAATATCCGGATATGGTGCTTCTCCACGGTGGCGGCATAAAGGGCGCCGAACTCATCGCCGCCAAATGGGCCGAAGCCCGGGTCGTGACGCAGGTCGCCTTCAAGCCCGACTGGACCAAACACGCCAAGGCCGCACCCTTCAAGCGCAACGACGCCATGTTGGATGTGCTCCCGGTGGGTGTCCTCGTCTTCCCGGGCAACGGCATCCAGGAAAACCTCGCCGACAAGGCCAAGAAGCTCGGCATCCCGGTGGTGAAGTTCGAGAGGGGGGCGTGAGCCCCCCTTTCTTCTCTTCGTGCTGTTTTCTGAGACAACCTTTTGCCAATTCCGCAGGCCCTTCGGCGACCAGGCGGTGAAGTTGAAATCTGGTGATCAGGTGCTGGCTCGGTGTTCCAGCTGCTGTGCGAACTCTGCGCGGGGCAGGGTGGCAGTCTGACGGTGGGGTACCCTCGTGAACCCTCACATGCAGTTCAGCGCCTTCAATATTCAGCTGCATGGCATCGGGCCCGACCAGGTCGCCGAAGCTCCTGATTTTCGTGCAGCCTTTGCCCGCCTCGCGCCGCTCCTGTCGCGACACCACCTGATTCAACACAGCGGCTTCGACAAACGCGCGATTCATGCCGCCTGCGCCGCCGCAACACTGGACGCTGTGGAATGGCAATGGGGCGACAGTGTGAAAATTGCCCGGCGTGCCTGGCCTGAGTTCATCGGCAACGGCTGGCATGGGCTGGGCCACCTTAAGAAGCAACTCGGTCTATCGTTTGCACATCACGATGCTGGCGAAGATGCCAAGGCTGCCGCGACGGTCGTGCTGCGGGCAGAAGACCAGCTGCAGTTGCATTTCGACAAAATCCTGGCGGCGCGACCTTCAAGAAAGCTTGCGACCTGATTTGCGCCCGATCCAGACGGTCGTGCCGCACCTTGACGGTTCAAATCGTTACCTCGCTTCCCATTGCAGGATTGAAAGATCGCGGACTTTGCTGATTTGGCGAAGGGCAGTTTACTTTCACCCGCCCCACCCGGTCGTCCTACTTCTCGTTCAAACCGGCATTGAGTGCCGCTTGATCGCCGCTTCGAGCGCGTGTTCAGTCACAAACCGCAGTTTGTAGCCTTCGACGATAAGCTCTTTAGCGCGCTCAATCTTCGTGCCAAAATGTGTCGTGCGCCAATTTTTGGAGGCAGCCGAAGACACGACGACATAGTCAGTTTTTCGTGTTGCGGTCTTGCCTACCACCCCACCACAGCGTTCGATCTCGCTGATTATGAAGTCGCGGGTGCCCAAACGCATGGGGCCAGTGAGAACAAAGCAAGCGCCTTCGAATTTGACCTGGCTCGCGTCCCGGATCGGTTCATCAAGTTCAGCGGTGTTTCCAATGTTCGGAATTCCGGTATCGACATAACCGTCGCCGACGAGAAGTGCGATCCATGCGCGGATTTCTTCAGATTCCCCCTCCGTCAAGATCTTGTCCGCCAGTGCCGCTTCAAGCGCGCGCCACAGGTCGCGAAATACCACCGACGAAGACAGGATCATGCTGTTGTGGAAGCGGGCCAGTATCGCTTCAGCTTCGGCCTTCAGGATCAGCCCGTCGCAAACGACCCCGGCACAGAACCCGAGAAATTCATTGACCTCATCCCGCTCAGTATACGGCGCGGCGGCTTGGATTTCTCTGCGCTTTTCTTTGATGACGTTTTCCAATCCCGTCATGAGATCATTCTGACCCGAAAAGCACCGCGCGCGGATGTCTTGGGCCAAATCAGATGCGTCGGGGTCCTCGAAGAACTCAACGAACTTGTCGGCCTCGGCAAGGATCGCCTCCTCCTCGCCGGACTCCAGCCGGTCCGACGACAGAGCACCTTCAAGAAACCCGATCCAGTAGAGCTCGCGCTTGCGGTCGTTGGCGCTTTTCTGGATTTGGTCAATGTCTACTTCAACATCCGGCCTAGAAATTTGAGAACGTGCTCGATCTGAAAGCGTCATTTGCTGGGCCTCCTGCAATACCTGACCCGACCCTAAGCGTCGACGTTCTGAAGAATCAATGCTTTTCCAACTGGGTCGGTGAGCATCATGGTTTTAGATTGAAACCCTCTGGATCGGGCGATTGTTTGGGCGAGGCCGTTTCCACTACTGTGGGGCAGTACGAACTGCACTCGGACTTTCCCAGTGCCGCGCAAGCCTGGCCTGACCATCGACACGCTCAGGGACCATGCTCTCGCTCTCGGCCACGCCGATCCTTACAGCGCGCTCGAATTCCTCGTGGCTTGGCCTCGGCGAGATCTCCCGGCCCGTCTGGTGGTGAGCCGCTTCGCCGATCGGGATGGCAATCAAAACTACACGCTGTCACCCGTCGCCGAGCCGCTGGAGCGCGAGTTTCCGATGGCCGCGACTATCCTCTATCGCGCTCTTCTGGATGACGTCCTGCTCAAAGCCAGGTCGAAGGCCTATCCCCACGCAGCACGATACCTCAAGAGGCTTGGGGTGACTGCCGTTGCCGCCGAACTCAATCCAGGGGGCCAATCAGGTATCGCACGTCACTCAACCTATCTCGCCGGGTTGAAACGGCCATGCCAGGAAAGCCGGTTTTTGGTGCTGCGTGGCTGGCTCATAGCGACGGCAAGCCCAACCTCGTACCCCTCAAGCGCAACGACGCGATGTCGGAGGTTCTGTTGATATGCCTCCTCGACCTCCCGGGAAATGGCATCTTGGAAAGCTTTCCCGACAAGCCAATGAAGGTCGGCATCGAGTTGTCGAAGTTCGAGAGGGCCGCGCGAGCGCGTTCCCCCCAAACAAACCGTTCAAAATCGCCGTTGAAAATAGTTTTGTCGTCTCTTCGAGCCTTGGGGGCCGATTTGGGATTCGGCGCCGCCGCACGAGCGGTGGAACCCCAAAAGAAGGGCGACTAGGGTCAGGACTCGTTCTCGTTTCATAGCCAGAACATGACGGTTGCGGCGAGGGCTACGGCTGAGAGGAAGACTTTTGGACATCTGTCGTAGCGGGTGGCCACACGTCGCCAGTCCTTCAGACGCCCGAACATGATCTCGATCCTGT
>CANBRQ010000011.1 GCA_947371955.1 Paracoccaceae bacterium
CCGTTCGAGGGTGCTTATTCCGGCGTTGTCATCAAGGCTGACAAAGAGGCTGAGGCGCTGGCGCAAACGCGGCGGGCCGAACTGACCTTCCTAGAGGATTGGGATATCGCGCCGGCGACCTATATCGCCTCGGATATGGTCAACCGCCATGTCACCGGCTCCCAGACCGCTGCGGAGCATCTGGCATCCGCCAAGGAAGCCGAGGACAGCGGCGATTTCGTGCAGGCCTACCGCTATGTGGGCGCCGCGCTGAACCTGGCCGATACGCCGGACAACTGGCTGGACTATGCGCGGCTTCTGCTTTTGGCCGCAGGCAGCGATCAGAACAACGCCGCAACTTGGCGCGATGATGCCTTCCGCGCGACGATCAACGCCTATCTGCGGGCGGATAACGTGGCGCTTCAGCACACGATTCTGGTCCAGATGGGACAGGCATTGGAGACGATCGACCGCGGCCGCGACACTGTACAGGCCTATCGCCTGGCGCAATCCCTGCAACCGCGCGACGATACGGCGGCCCTGCTGGATGATGCGGCGGGCAAGTATGGCTTCCGCGTTACGGACAACGAGGTGCAGACCGATTCTGCCCGCCCGCGCGTCTGCGTGAACTTCTCGGATGATCTGGTGGCTTCGGGTGTAGATTATTCCACCTTCGTGCAACTGCCGCAGGCCGGGCTTTCGGTGTCGATGGCCAGCTCGCGCCAGCTTTGCGTTGAGGGTATCAATTTCGGCACCCGCTATACCCTGACCTTCCGCGAAGGCCTGCCCTCGCTGACCGGTGAGACTCTGGCGAAAAGCGTGGCGGTAACGGCCTATATCCGCGACCGTAATCCGGGCGTTCGGTTCACCGGGCGGGGTTATGTGTTGCCCAAGGCCGGCAATGCCTCGATCCCGGTGGTGACGGTTAACACAACCAAACTGGACCTTGAGGTCTGGAAGGTCACCGACCGCAACCTGCTGCGCGTCATGCAGAACGGCTACTTCTCGCAGCCCATGTATGACTACAACGAATATGATTTCGAAAGCCAGATGGCCACCAAGCTGTGGACCGGAACGGCGACGGTCGGTCAGGACGTCAACAAGGACGTCACCACCCGCCTTCCGCTGGATGAGGCGATCAAGGGCCAGCCTGCCGGGATCTACGCCCTGCGCGCCTCGGTTCCCGGCGTTGATCCCTATGCGGTTCCGGCGACCTGGCAATGGTTCGTGGTGTCTGACCTTGGCCTGACGACGATGAGCGGTGTGGACGGGCTGAACGTGTTTGTGCGCGCCCTTGGTGATGCAACGGCCAAGGCAGGCGTGGATGTGCAGCTTCTGTCCGTTGCAAACGAGGTTCTGGCCACTGCAAAGACCGATGCCGATGGCCATGTGCTGTTCGAACCGGGTCTGATTCGCGGCACCGACTCTGCGGCGCCCGCGATGGTCGTGGCGCGGAATGGCGATGTGGATACCGCCTTCCTGTCCCTGACAGACCCGGAGTTTGACCTCTCTGACCGTGGCGTCGAGGGGCATGAAGCTGCACCGCCGGTGGATGTCTTCTTGACGACGGATCGCGGCGCCTACCGGGCCGGTGAAACGGTCCATGCCACAGCGCTCGCCCGCGATGCCAAGCAAGAAGCGATCACCGGTCTGCCGCTGACCGCGATCCTGTCACGCCCCGATGGCGTGGAATATGTGCGGGCGATGGCGGATGATGCCGGTGCCGGCGGCCATGTGTTTGACTTCCCGATTTCAGGCTCTGCCCCGCGCGGGCAGTGGAGCATGGCGATCTATTCCGACCTCGACGCGCCCGCGCTGTCGTCCAAGACCTTCCTCGTCGAGGATTTCCTGCCGGAACGGATTGATTTCAAGCTGGATGCAGGCGATCAGCCGATCCATCTGGGTGACGTGCCGCAGGTCTCGCTGGACGCCAAGTATCTCTTCGGTGCTCCGGGGGCTGATCTGGCGGTGGAGGGTGACGTAATCGTCAGCGCCGCCAACGGGTTGGAGGCTTGGCCCGGCTACAAGTTCGGCAAGTTTGACGCGGCCTATGACGCGCAACTGTCCTCCTTCTCGGACATCCGCACGGACGAACAGGGCCATGCCAGCATCGACGCCGCCTTGCCTGAGGTTGAGGACCCGCTTATCCCGCTGCAGGTCAAGTTCGTCGTCCGCGTCGCCGAAGGCTCTGGCCGCCCGGTGGAGCGCAAGATCAGCAAGCCGCTGACGCCCTCGGCCGCGATGATCGGCGTGAAGGGTCTGTTTGATGGCGTTGTGGCCGAGAATGCCGAGGCCCGCTTCAACCTCGTCGGCGTGGGCGATGACAGCAAACCCAACGCGATGAAGGTGCATTGGGAACTGACCCGCGTTGAGACCAACTATCAGTGGTATCAGCAGAACGGCAGCTGGAACTGGGAGCCCGTCATCTCGCGCGCCCGGGTTGGCGAGGGCGATGCGGACCTGACGGCGTCCGGTCCGGCGGAGATTGCTGCTCCGGTGAAGTGGGGCGAGTATGAACTGACGGTGTCCCGCAGCGATGGGGAAAAGGCCACGACCTCGGTGCAGTTCTATGCTGGGTGGTATGCGCCTGCGGACGTGTCCTCGACCCCGGATACGCTGCAACTGTCGCTGGACAAGCCGTCCTACAGCGTGGGTGATACGGCCATGTTGCGGATCGTGCCGAAGGCCGCGGGGACAGCGCTGATCACGGTGCTTTCGAATGAGGTTGTCAGCCATCAGGAAGTGGCGGTCGCAGAGGGTGAAAACCTGATCCCGGTCGCTGTGACCGACGATTGGGGTACAGGTGCCTATGTGACGGCCGCGGTGCTGCGCCCGATGGACGTGGCGGCCGGCCGCAATCCGGCGCGGGCCTTGGGCTTGGCCTTTGCCAAGATCGAGCCGGGTACGCGCGCTTTGAAAACGACGATCGAGACGGCGGCGGAAACAGCACCTCGTGGGCCGCTGGACATCGCGGTCAAGGTGGAAGGCGTGCAGCCCGGCGATACGGCCTATGTGACGGTGGCGGCGGTCGATGTCGGTATCCTGAACCTGACCGGCTATCTGCCGCCCGATCCGCAAGACCACTACTTTGGTCAGCGCAAGCTGGGCGTTGGCATCCGTGACCTTTATGGCCGATTGATCGACGGTCTGAACGGGGCCGAAGGCACTGTCAGGTCCGGCGGTGACGCCGGAGCCAATGCCCGCCTGCAAGCGCCTCCGCCGACAGAAGAACTTGTGGCCAACTTTGCCGGCACGGTAGAAGTGGGCGCCGATGGCTATGCCCGCGTCAGCTTTGACCTGCCCGCCTTCAACGGCACGGTAAAGGTCATGGCCGTGGCGTGGAGCAAGCGGGGCGTGGGCGAAGCCAACACTGATGTTCTGGTGCGTGACCCGGTGGTCGTGACAGCCTCGGTCGCCCGCTTCCTGCAACCGGGTGACGAAAGCCGCCTTCTGTTGGAGATTGTCCATGCCAAGGGTCCCTCGGGGCACATGGCTTTGGCTGTGACCTCAAACGGGCTGACCCTGGGCAAGGTGCCGGCTGGGGTTGACCTCAAAGACCTCGGCAAGGCGGTGGTGGAGATTCCGGTCAAGGCCGATGCCGTTGGGCTACAGACCATCGAGGTCAGCCTGACCACGCCGGATGGCAAGGTGCTGACCAAAGACCTGAAGGTGCCGGTGCAGATCAACGATCCGGTGATTTCAAGGGTCAGCCAGATCGAACTCGCCAAGGGAAAGGCTTTCACCTTTGACGAGAACGTGTTTGACGGACTGCTGCCTGGCTCTGGTAAGGCGGTCATGGCAATCGGCCCGATTGCCCGGCTGAATGCACCGGGTGTGCTGGCCGCGTTGGACGCCTATCCCTATGGCTGCACCGAGCAGATCACCTCTAAGGCAATCCCACTGCTGTACTTCGACCAGGTGGCGCAGGCGTTGGACTTGCCGGGTGCTATCGACATCAAGGGCCGGGTGGAACAGGCAATTGCGGCGGTGCTGCAAAACCAAAGCGCCTCTGGCAGCTTCGGCCTGTGGGAGCCCGGTGAGGGCGACATGTGGCTGGACGCCTATGTCACCGACTTCCTTAGCCGTGCGAAGGCGCAGGGCTATGCGGTGCCGGATCAGGCCTTCCGCACGGCCTTGGACAACCTGCGCAATCAGGTGAACTACTATGCCGACTTCGACACTGGCGGAGAGCCTTTGGCCTATGCGCTGATGGTTCTGGCCCGGGAAGGGGCGGCGGCGGTCGGCGACTTGCGCTATTATGCTGACGTCAAGGGCGACGCCTTTGCGACGCCGACGGCAATGGCGCAACTGGGCGCAGCTTTGGCCAGCTATGGCGATCAGCCACGCGCCGATGCGATGTTTGCCAAGGCGGTCAAGGCGCTGGACGGGTTGCCGACTAGCGAGGAGCAGATTATGCGCGCCGATTACGGCACCCCACGCCGTGATGCGGCGGCGGTGTTGACGCTGGCGGTCGAAGCGGGTTCCAAAACCGTCGACCGTGAGGCGCTCATCACACGGATTGCGACCCAGGCTGCCCTGTCGACGCAAGAAGCGACCTGGACCTTGCTTGCGGCGAATGCCTTGATCGGGGCGCCCGATGTTTCGGGGATTACCCTGAACGGAGAGCCCGCCAAGGGCGCCATGGTCAAGGTGCTCGATGCCAGCTTTACCGATCCGGTCGTGGTCAAGAACGATGGTGACAAGACCACGCTGACGGTCACCACCTTTGGCGTGCCGACCGATCCGGTCACCGCGGGCGGCAATGGCTATGCGATCACCCGCAGCTATTACACGATGGATGGCCAACCGGCGACGCTGGATGGCGCCAAAGTGGGCGACCGGATGGTTGCCGTGCTGGAGGTGACTCCGTTTGGAAGGGGCGAAGCGCGGCTGATGGTCAATGACCCGCTGCCCGCCGGGTTCGAGATTGACAACCCGAATCTGATCACCGGTGGCTCGGTCAGCACGCTGGATTTCCTTGATCTGGCCACGGACGTCAGACATTCGGAGTTCAGACAGGACCGTTTCCTGACGGCGATTGACCGGACCGACAACTCCAGCTTCCGGTTGGCCTATATTGTTCGGGCCGTCAGCCCCGGCAAATACCACCAGCCAGCAGCTTCGGTCGAGGATATGTACCGGCCCGACCTGAACGCCCATACGGACGCAGGCACGGTCACCATTACCAAGTGATGCGGGCCAGAGGGTTCATTGCTTTGGCGGCGGGTCTCTGGCTCGCCGCTTTCGCGCGGGATGGGGTGGACCGATGGATTGATGCCACGGTGATGCCGGATCTTGCCCCACACACCAGTCAGGAAGTGCTGGACCGCAGTGGCGAGTTGCTGCGCGCCTACACCGTCGATGCCGGGCGGTGGAGGCTTGCGACGGATGTGGCCTCGGTCGATCCGTTCTTCATTGAGCTTCTTTTGGACTACGAGGACAAAAGATTCTATCAGCACGGCGGGGTTGACCCACAGGCTTTGCTGAGGGCTTTGGGGCAGGCGGTGTGGAATGGGCATGTCGTCTCGGGCGGTTCGACCCTGACGATGCAGGTGGCGCGGCTGCTGGAGGATTCGGGCACCGGGCACATCGAAGGCAAGCTGCGGCAGATCAGGCTGGCTCTGGCGTTGGAAAGGCATCTGACCAAGGATCAGATCCTGTCCCTGTATCTGCTGCTGGCCCCCTATGGTGGCAATGTCGAAGGCATGCGGGCGGCGGCGATTGTCTATTTCGGCAAAGAGCCGCGCCGGTTGACCCCTGCCGAGGCGGCCCTGCTGGTGGCCATCCCGCAAAGCCCCGAAACCCGCCGCCCCGACCGCAGCAATGAGGTCAAGGCGGCCCGAGACAGGGTGCTGGAACGGGCGCTGTCAGATGGCTTGATCGATGCCGATCAGGCAAAATCGGCTTCGACCGAAAAGGTGCCGACGGTGCGACGGCCTTTCCCCGCGCTGGCACCGCATCTTTCAGACCGTGTCGTGGCCGAGGCACCGGATCAGACCCGGCACCAGACCACCATCGACAAGGGGCTTCAGTCTGCACTGGAGAGGTTGGCTGCCGATACGGTGGCCAGCCGGGGCGACCGGATGCAGGTGGCGCTGGTGGTGGCCGATCATGCGACCGGGGAGGTGCTCGCCTCGGTCGGGTCGGCGGCCTATACGGGCGACCTGCGGCAGGGCTTTGTCGATATGACGACGGCGCTGCGCTCTCCGGGGTCTACTCTGAAGCCGCTGATCTATGGGCTGGCGTTTGATGAAGGGCTGGTCCATCCGGAATCGACGATTGACGACAGGCTGACCGATTTCAACGGCTACCGCCCGCAGAACTTCGACCGCCAGTTCCGTGGCACGATCCGCGTGCGCGAGGCGCTGCAACTGTCGCTGAACATCCCGGCGGTGGCGTTGACCGATGCCTTGGGGCCGGCGAAGCTATTGCAGGCGATGGACCGAGCAGGGATGAAATCGGCTTTGCCGACCGGGCAGCCGGGTCTGGCGGTTGCCCTCGGCGGGATTGGCGTGACACTGGAGGATATGGTGCAGCTTTACGCCGCCATCGCGCGGGGAGGGGTTCTGCGGGCCTTGACCCATACCTTTGGCGCCGACAATCCCGAGGGGCAGCGGGTGATCACCAAGGTTTCAGCTTGGGAGGTTGGGGATATTCTTGCGGGTTTGGCCCCTCCGCCGGGGGCGCCGAGCAATCGGTTGGCCTACAAGACGGGCACCTCCTATGGGCACCGCGATGCCTGGGCGATTGGGTTTGACGGCAAAGATGTGATCGGCGTTTGGATGGGGCGGGCGGATGGCACGCCTGTGCCCGGGGCCTTTGGCGCGGACTTGGCGGCTCCGGTGCTGTTTCAGGCTTTCGCAAGGCTGAAGCCCTCGCTGGACCCGCAACCGCCACCGCCGCCGGATACTTTGATGCTGGCCAATTCCCAGCTGCCGCAACCCCTGCGCCGTTTCCGCAGCCGTGAGGCGGCCTTTGCGCCGGATGCCTCGGCCCCGGAAGTGACCTTTCCGCCGGATGGGGCAGAGGTGGAGCTGCTGCCAGAGGGGCTCATGGTCCGCGTTTCGGGCGGGACGGCGCCGTTCACTTGGCTGGCCGATGGTGCGCCGGTGCTGAGCGGCGAAGAGGAGCCGTCGATCCTGCTGCCCGCCTTGGGGCGCGGCTTCGTGACATTGTCCGTTATTGATGCAGAGGGCCGGTCCGCCCGTACTCGGGTGCGGTTGCGGTAAGCCTGCGGTTGACCTTGCCCGGCCCCGCCGATACGCCTGCGGTGCAACATTTCCGGGAATTCCGCATGCCTGCCTCGGCCAAGAGCGTCCTTCTGCTGTCGGGCCTTTCGTCTTTCGTGATCATCGGCGCGGGGGCAGGGATCTTCGGCCCCGCAGTCCCTGTGTTCGAAGCGCAATTCCAGCTGACCACGGCCACGGCGGGGTGGCTGGTATCCACGCTGTGGATCGGCTGTCTTGCCGGGGTGCTGCTGATGTATTTCAAGGGGGCCACGATCACGCCGCGCTTGCCCTTGGCGATGATGGCGCTGGGCAGCGTCATTCTGGCGCTGGCACCGCTGTGGCCGGTGGTGCTGGTGGGGGCGGTGGTTTACGGGCTCGGCTATGGCTCGGTCGCGGCCTTGTACAATCCGCGCGTGCTGACGCTGTACCGCGAGACGGGGGCCTCCAAGGTGGGGATGCTGAACGCGCTGTACTCGGTGGGGGCTATCGCAGCGCCCTATGCCTTTACGCTGGTCGGCAGCGATCTGCGCCCGGTGTTCTGGGCGATGGCGGCGGTGTCGGCAGTCACCTTTGCGCTGTCAGGCTCGATCGGATTGTCCGGTCTGGCACCCGAGGCGCATGGCCGGGGGTTCAAGCTGCATCTGCCGATCCTGGGCCTTGCCACCCTGGCCATCGGGATGGAGGCGTCTTTGGGTGGGCTTGGGCCTGCCGCGCTGATCCGCTCTGGTGTGTCAGAGCAGACGGCAGCGCTGCTGTTGTCACTGTTCTTTGTGGCGCAACTGGCAACGCGTGTTGTGCTGATCTTCGTCACCAACCGCCTGCCTGATTTTGCCATCTTCGTCACGGCGGTGGCGCTAGCCGCGCTATGCGCCCTTGGGGCGGCTCTGATCAGCCCGGCCCTCTTCTTCCCGCCGATGGGCGTGGCGGCGGGCCTGTTCTTTCAGGGCGAATATGTGACGGCCACACGCAAGATGGGTGATGACCCAAGGGTGTCTCCTGTCATTCTGGCGGTCGGGCTGGTGGGGGCCATCATCTCGCCGCCGATCTATGCGCGGTTCATGGATGCCTTGGGGCCGCATGGCTTCTTCTGGCTGGTGGCCGGGGTTGCAACTGTGACCACGGCTCTGTCGCTGGCGTCCTACCGGGCGATGATGCGTTAGGCGGGTAGAAGGGGCTCGCGGCCTGCGTCGGTTAGAAGGAAGGCACGGCGGCCTTCGATGACCGCTGCCGACAGGGGCCCGCCATAGGCAGCACTGCTGTCCATGTTCAGACGGTTGCCGTAATGCGTGGCCTTGTCGATAGCGGTATGGCCATGCACGACCAGCGCGCCGTGGTCGCGGGTGTCATCCAGAAACTCCCGCCGGATCCAGACGAGATCCTGTTCGGCCTGCGCGGCCAAGGGAACACCGGGGCGGATGCCGGCGTGGACGAAGATGGCATCCTCGCAGGCTAGCGAGGTCGGGCAGCTTTCCAGAAACCGGCGATGGTCTGCGGGCACGGCAGCCACCGCATCGGCATGAACCTTTGCAATCGGACGGTCGGCCGGGCTGCGCACACCGTAAGAGGCAAGTGTGGCCGCCCCGCCGATCTTGGGATGCAGCCAGGAATGCTCGACCCGCAGTCCGGGGTCGTGCCAATCAGGATCGGTCAGGAACGAGGTGAACAGACGGTCGTGGTTGCCCTTCAGCACGACCCAATCCCGACAGGCCCGCACCCCCTGCATCAGATATTCCACCACGCCTTCACAATCCGGGCCGCGGTCCACCAGATCACCGAGGTGGACGATGCGGGCATGGCCATGCAGCGCCATATCGGCTTGGATGCGGTGATGCGCGGATTTCAACATCTCCAGATGGCCGTGGATGTCACCGATGGCGTAAATATGCATGAGTTGCCTTGAAAGGTGGAGGCCGGGGGCGCTGCCCCCGGATAGTCAGGCCGGACTGAAAGGGCAAGGGGCGCGGGCCCTCTGCCTGTCAGGCACCGGCAAACTCCAGCGCTTTGACCTGGCTGAACATGCCGGTGGATTCCAGCGTGTTGACGACCTTTGGGTCGATGGGTTGGTCAAGGTACAGGATCGCGATGGCGTCTTGCCCCACGCCGGAACGGCCGAGGGTAAAGTTCGCGATGTTGACGTTGTTCTTGCCCATCGTCATGCCCAGAAGGCCGATGATGCCGGGCACATCCTCGTTCGTTGTGTAAAGCATGTGCTGGCCGATTTCGGCGTCGATGTTGATGCCCTTGATCTGGATGAAGCGCGGCTTGCCATCCGAGAAGCAGGTGCCCGCGACCGAGCGTTCGCGCTTGTCGGTGACCATCGTGACCTTGATGTAGGCGTCGAAGGTGCCGGACTTGTCTTGCCGCGTGGTAGAGATCTGGATGCCACGCTCTTTTGCCACGATGGGGGCAGAGACGAGGTTCACATCGGGGTTGGCGGTTTTCATCACGCCGGCGATGACGGCTTGGTTGAGGGCTGCAAGGTTCATCGAGGAGACCTTGCCGTCATACAGGATGTTGATGGCGCGGATCGGCTCTTCGGTCATCTGGCCGATGAAACCGCCGAGGTGGGAGGCCAGCTTGATCCACGGCCCCATGACAGCAGCCTCTTCTGCCGTGACATTGGGCATGTTGAGCGCGTTTTGCACGGCCCCGGTCAGGAGATAGTCCGACATCTGTTCGGCCACTTGCAGGGCGACGTTTTCCTGCGCTTCGGTTGTGGCAGCACCCAAGTGGGGGGTGCAGACAACGTTGGCCATGCCGAAGAGCGGGTTTTCGGTGGCGGGTTCCACTTCGAACACATCCAAAGCAGCGCCCGCGACATGGCCGGAGTTCAGGGCTTCGACCAATGCTAATTCGTCGATCAGACCGCCACGGGCGCAGTTGATGATGCGGACGCCCTTCTTGGTCTTGGCCAAAGCCTCACGAGACAGGATGTTCTTGGTCTTGTCGGTCAACGGCACATGCAGGGTTATGAAATCGGCCTTGGCCAGCAGGTCATCCAGCTCCACTTTGGTGACGCCAAGGGTCTTGGCGCGTTCGTCGGACAGGAAGGGGTCGTAGGCCACGACCTTCATCTTCAACCCGACAGCCCGGTCGCAGACGATACCGCCGATATTGCCCGCGCCGATGACTCCGAGGGTCTTGTTGAAGAGTTCAACCCCCATGAAACGCGACTTCTCCCACTTGCCGGCTTGGGTGGAGGCGTTGGCCTCCGGGATTTGACGGGCGACGGCGAACATCATGGCGATGGCATGCTCGGCGGTGGTGATGGAGTTGCCGAAGGGCGTGTTCATCACGATCACGCCTTTCTTGGAGGCGGCAGGGATGTCCACATTGTCAACGCCGATGCCAGCGCGGCCAATGACCTTGAGGTTGGTGGCGGCGGCCAGCAGTTTCTCGGTCACCTTGGTGGCGGAGCGGATGGCGAGGCCGTCGTATTGGCCAATGATCTCGGCCAACTTTTCCTTGTCTTTGCCGAGTTTCGGCATGTAGTCGACCTCAACGCCACGGTCGCGGAAGATCTGGACAGCGGTTTCAGAGAGTTCGTCGGAAACGAGAACGCGGGGGGCCATGTGGGGCTCCTATGAATTGGGGTGAGGGGAGATGGGCAAATTGCCCATCCTACCAAATTATTGCGCTGCGATTTCGGCTGCGAAGGCATGGGCGATCCACGGTAGCAGCGCTTGAACGTCGGCGGTTTCCACCGTGGAGCCGCACCAGATGCGCAGGCCGGGAGGGGCGTCGCGGTAGGCGCCCATGTCGAGACCGGCGCCGGCCTTCTCGATCCGCTTGGCGACGGCTTTGGCGAAAGCCTCGCCGTCCTTGATGCGCGGGTCGGTGAATTTCAGGCAGACCGAGGTCGTGGAGGCGATGTCGGGCGTCTCGGCCAGGTTGGCGATCCAGGGGTTGGCGGCGCAGAAATCCCAGACGGTTTTCGCGTTGGCATGGGCGCGGGCGACGAGGCCTTGAAGGCCGCCGATGGACTTGGCCCATTTCAGCGAGACGAGGTAGTCTTCCACGGCTAGCATCGACGGGGTGTTGATAGTTTCGCCGACGAAGATGCCCTCGATCAGCTTGCCCTTGGAAGTCAGGCGGAAGATCTTCGGCAGCGGCCATGCGGGAGTGTAGTTTTCCAGCCGCTCCACCGCGCGGGGCGACAGGATCAGCATGCCATGCGCGCCCTCTCCGCCCAGAACCTTCTGCCAGGAAAAGGTGGTGACATCCAAGCGGTCCCACGGCAGGTCCATCGCGAAAGCGGCCGAGGTGGCGTCGCAAATCGTCAGACCCTGACGCGCAGCGGGAATGGCGTCGCCATTCGGCAGGCGGCAGCCGGAGGTGGTGCCATTCCAGGTGAAGACCACGTCGGAGTCAAAATCGACGGTCGCGAAGTCAACGATCTGGCCATAGGGTGCCACCTTGACCTTGGCGTTCAGCTTTAACTGCTTGACCACATCGGTCACCCAGCCTTCGCCGAACGACTCCCAAGCCAGCATTTCCACCGGGCGGGCGCCTAGAAGGCTCCACATCGCCATTTCAACCGCGCCGGTGTCAGAAGCGGGGACAATGCCGATGCGGTAGTCGGCGGGGACGCCAAGAATTTCACGGGTGAGGGTGATCGCCTCTGCCAGCTTGGCTTTGCCTACGGCGGCGCGATGCGACCGACCGAGCGGCGCATCCTCAAGCATCGAAAGGGAAAATCCGGGGATCTTGGCGCAAGGGCCAGAGGAGAAGCGCGGGTTTGCCGGGCGCAACGCCGGTGGTGTCAAATCAGTCATGGTAGCCTTCCAGCTAAAAGCCCCCCGGTGGGGAGGGGTGTCCCACCGTTGGAATTACGGGGGGTGCCCCGCTGGCGCAAGGCGGAAAATCAGCGTAAAGCGCCGCATCAGCGCGAAAATGCGACCCACCATTTCACTATCGGAAACTCGGCCCATGTTCATCGCCACCCTTCTGACCCATCCCGACCGACCCGTGCTGGAGCGCGTGACGGTGGAAAGCCTGCGCAATGCCTGGGGTGGCGGGGATGCGGTCTGGCTGGACCCGGGCGTGGCGGCTGAGTTTCCGCTGGAGGCTATTCCCGCCAACCGGTGGGAGGTTTGGGACGCGATGCAAAGCCTGCGCATCGACCTGATCCTGCAACCCGCCCAAGATCGCCGCAAGCGCCTGCTGCTTGCCGATATGGACAGCACCATGATCGAGCAGGAATGCATCGACGAACTGGCCGATGAGGCGGGCGTGGGTGCCTATGTCGCCGACATCACGCGGCGCGCGATGAATGGTGAGTTGGACTTTGAGGCGGCATTGAAGGAGCGGGTGGGGCTGTTGAAGGGGCTTTCAGCCTCGGTGATCGAGGAGGTGATCCGCGACCGGATCACGCCGATGTCGGGTGGGCCGACCCTGCTGGCCACGATGAAGGCCAATGGCGCGCATTGCGCCTTGGTGTCGGGCGGGTTCACCGCTTTTACCGGGAAGATTGCCGAGGTTCTGGGATTTCACGAAAACCGGGCGAACATTTTGCTGATCGAGGATGGCCGCCTGACCGGTGAGGTCGCCATGCCGATCCTTGGCAAAGAGGCGAAAGTGGCGGCGCTGAAGGAGATTTCGGCTCGGTTGGGGATTACTCCGGCACAGGCTTTGGCGGTGGGAGATGGGGCAAATGATCTGGGGATGCTGGGGTTGGCGGGGACGGGGGTGGCGCTGCATGCCAAGCCTGTCGTTGCAGCGCAATGCGAGGTGCGGGTGAACCACGGCGATCTGACGGCGCTTCTCTATCTGCAGGGCTATGCGCGGGAAGAGTTCGTCGCTTGATCATCCGGCCTGCCACGGCGACCTATGCCGCTGCCATGACCAGCCTTTTGAATGAGATCATTCGGGTCGGCGGCACCACGGCGCATGACACGCCATTCACCGAGGCGGAGGTCTATCATCACTACATTCAAGGCCCGGATGCCATCTGCTGTCATTTGGCAGAAGTGGATGGGGCAGTTCTGGGCTTTCAGGCCTTGGGGCTTTATCCGGTTCTGCCAGAAGGTTGGCTTGATATTGGCACTTTCGTGGCGACTGCTGCGCGGGGCACCGGAGCGGGGACGGCGCTGTTCGCGGCGACCAAGGCCATGGCGCTTGAACGGGGATGCCGTGTGATCAACGCGACGATCCGGGCGGATAACCTGCTGGGTTTGGGCTTCTACACACGGCTGGGCTTTGTCGACTATGCGCTTGACCCTGACTTTGCGTTGAAAAGCGGCGAGAAGGTCGGCCGGGTTTCGAAGCGGTACGATCTTGTTTGAAATCGCCCCGCATCTGGCGCTGATCCTTGTGGCCGTGGGCTTTGTGGCGGGCTTTGTCGATTCCATTGCGGGCGGTGGCGGCTTGCTTTCGGTGCCGGCCTTGTTGCTGTGCGGAGCCTCGCCCTTGCAGGCGCTGGCGACGAACAAGGTGCAGGGCATGGTCGGATCCGGCACGGCCTTCGTGAACTATGCCTTGGCAGGGCAGGTCAAACCGACCGAGCAGCTTGGCCCGGCGGCGGTCAGTCTGGCCTTCGGGATGGCGGGGTCCTTGCTGGCCGGGGCGATGCCCGTTGGCGTTCTGCAGATGATCATGCCACCGATCCTGATTGCGATTGCCCTGTTCTTTGCCTTCAAACCCGGGCTGTCGGACCAGCCTCATGCCGCACGCATCACGGCGCTGAGCTACACCTTGTTCGTGGTGCCGCTGATCGCCAGCTATGACGGATTCTTCGGCCCCGGAACCGGGTCGTTCTACATGATGGCCTTGGTGATGCTGACCGGGTTGGGCGTCTTGCAGGCCACGGCGCAGACCAAGATGCTCAACTTCGCGTCGAACATCGGCTCGGTCGCGGTGTTTGCCTTTTCGGGGGCGACGTGGTGGTGGGTCGGCGGCGCGATGGCCCTGGCGCAGATTGCCGGGGCCACCCTCGGCTCTCGGCTGGCGGTGCGGGTGGGGGCGCGGTTGATCAAGCCGTTGCTGGTGGTCACTTCGACCAGCATGGCGCTGCGCTTGCTGTGGCAGGCCTGGGGTTAGGTGCCCCAGCCGGCACTTTGCATCTCGCGCAAGCGGCTGGCGGTGCGGGCGAATTCGAAGCTGCCCTCGCCCTCGATATAGAGCCGCTCGGGTTCGTCGGCGGCCGAGCAGATCAGGCGGACATGGCCTTCATACAGCGCGTCGATCAGGGTGACGAAGCGCTTGGCCTCGTTGTAGTTGGATGCCGAAAGCTGCGGGATGTCTTCAAGGATCAGCACCCGCACGGCCCCCGCGATGGCGAGGTAATCGGCCGGGCCAAGCGGGCGGGCGCAAAGCTCCCAGAAGCTGGCGCGGGCGACCCCGTTGGCGAAGCGCGGCAGTTCGACCTGACGTCCGTTCACCGCCAGATGCAGCGGGCCGATCGTGGCCCCACGTGTCATGTCGCGCCAAATGGCGTCGATGGCCGGGCCGGATTTGCCGGCGGGCTGGAAATAGACTTTCTCACCAGCCAGACGGTGCTGGCGGTAATCCTCGGGGCTTTCCAGTTCGACAACGTCAAGCCGGTCGCGGATCAGGTGGATGAAGGGCATGAACAGCGCCCGGTTCAGCCCGTTCTTGTAAAGATCCTCCGGCGGGCGGTTGGATGTGGTGACGATGACCACGCCCCCCGCCAGCAGTCTTTCGAACAGCCGCCCGACAATCATGGCATCGGTGATATCCGAGATCTGCATCTCGTCAAACGCCAGAAGCCGCAGGTCGGCGACGATCTCATCGGCAAAGGGGGCGAGGGGGTCTTCCACGCCCTTTTGCCGGGCGGCATGTATGGCGCGGTGGACTTCCTGCATGAAGGCGTGGAAATGCACGCGGCGTTTGCGGGAAATGTCGGTGGCCTCGGTGAACAGGTCCATCAGCATGGATTTGCCGCGCCCCACGCCGCCCCAAAGGTAAAGCCCTCTCGGCGCAGCAGGCGGCTTGGCAAACAGGCCAGCCAGCAGGCCCGGGCGGCGGTGCGATTGCGCCTCCAGCCAGGAGCGCAAAGGCTCCAGCAGGTCGGCCAGTGCCGTTTGCTGCGGGTCAGGCCGCAGCGCGCCTTCGGCCACACGGCGGGCCAGGATTTCGGGCAGTGTTTCGCGCATACGGTTGTATACCAAAAGGAAAGCCGCGCGGGAAGCCTGCCGCACCGCGGGTTAAGGCCGCATCAGGAACGTGGTGTCACGGACCAGGTGTCGCAAAGGTTCGGGCTAATCCTTCGTCAAAGCTGACCTTTGGTTGCCAGCCCAGGATGGCCTTGGCCATAGATATATCCAGCGTTTGACGATAGGCAAGAAAGCCCACGCCATAGCGGGTGATCTGCGGCTCTTTGCCGGTCAGGGCGGCGGTAAGTTCCATCCCGCGCGCCACGGCCATGACCAGTGGCAAGGGCAGCCTGACCCAACGTGCCGCGATGCCATGCTGTCGGGCGACAGCCGCAATCACCTCGCGGATGGGCAAGGCGGTGCCGCCCGATATGTTGAAGACCCGACCCTGCGCCTTGGGGACGGCCAGTGCAGCCCAGATGCTGGCCACGACATCATCGATATGGGTGAAATCCGTGGCAGCCCGCCCATCGCGCAGGATTGGCAAGGGGCCCGTCCGGACCGCCCGCAGCAGACGCGGGATAAGCGCCCGATCGCCCGTGCCATAGACGCCGCGTGGCCGCAGCACAACACAGCCTGCCATCAGCGCCATGTCTTCGGCCATGCGCTTGCTGGCCGCATAGGGATTGACGGCAGGCGGCAGCGGCGCGTCTTCGGCCAAGGCCTCTTGATCGGCAAAGCGGAAGGCGATGGCGGGAGTCGACATATGGACGACGCTTGCCGCCCCGATCGCCTCGGCCACCTGCAGGATCGTTTGGGTGCCCATCACGTTGGCGCGGTGAAACGCCACCGGCTTGCCCCAAGGCGCTGATAATGCGGCTGCGTGCACGATGCGCTGGACGCCTGCGGCCTTGGCCATCCGGGTCAGGACATCCACCGCCTCGGGTCCGGCCAAATCAAGCGGAACCACCGGGATACCTAACCGTTCGGCTGCGGCAGCGCAGCGCTGCGGATCACGACCCAAGTCCAGCACCCCGCCCTGTGCCGAGGCCGCCAAAGCGCTGCCCAGAAACCCGCTTGCCCCGGTGATCAGAGTTGTCACGGCACCTTGTCCTTCACGTTCAGGCCTCGTCGCGCATTGTCACCTCTTGAGCGCGCAGACTATGCCCAAGTTTTGCGTCCCCGACACGCATGTAATCGTTCGAATGCAACAAGCTTGCCCGATGCGGTATCCGGCAACAACCCGATACCGCCAGCAAGGGCCGTTCTGTGCCCGCAAAGCGCCTGCAGAACCCGTGCACAACCCGTGACCTGCGTATCCTGAAGCCTTTGCGAGGATTGTCCGATCCAAGGAGGGACAGAATGATGAAGATCTTTGCCGTGCCGGGCGTGCCCAAATCCATTGTCATTGATGGCTGGTGGCTTGACGGCACAAGTCAGACGCCCCCCGTTGCAGGGGCCCCTTGATGCAACCCGGGGGCCGGTGCCTTGGCTGCCGGGTCTGCTGGCGCTGATCTTGCTGGCGATTTGCTGTTCTGGAACTGCGTGCCCGGCATTTCGATGGTGATCTATGCTTGGGCCGTATTTGCCTTTGTGTCCCTAAGTCAGCGGAGAGTGGTCCTTGGGCCGGTGATTCTGCTGATCCTCGGCTCTTTACCGGTGATTGACCATGCGCAGCTTCTGTTCGTGGCTTTCCTGATGGCCGGCTTACTGACGGCGCTGGTCTGGACAAGGTTGCCCAAAGGCAATCTGGGTCAGGTTCTGACAGCCGCGCTTCGGCTGCCGGGCAGGTCGCCTTCGCAGGCGGCACGGCAGTTTTTTCCGCGCTTTTGATCAATGCCAATCCCCTGATCGCGCAGATGGTCTCGATCGATGTCGATCCCGGCGATGTGGTGCCGCGCGGCTTGTTTTGGCTGGGCGTTGCCTTGCTGCCCAATGGCATGACGCATGCCGCCTATGCCCGTCGCGGTGCCTATCCCTTGCTGGGTGCCGCACTTCTGGCCGGTGCTTTCGCCGTCCCCGCCCGCCCCTCTCTGGCCGAGCATCGGGCGCTGAAACCCCTGCTTCTGCCGTGGCTGGCCCAGAATGTGGCGCTGAGCCCTTCTGCCTCGCTGCGCCTGCTTCTGCATATCGAGGCCTATGGGCTGACCTATCTGCGCATCCATGCCCTGATCTGGATGGCGCTGGTGGCCGCCGGGCTGACCATGACCGGCTGGCAGGTCTGGCGCGGTCGCACGAATGGCTGGCGGCTGGTGCGCGCCTGCACCTTGGGTCTTGCGGTCCTTTATACCTGCTGCTTCGTCAACTTCGCGGCTGTGATTGCAGAGACAAACCTTGCCCGAAAGCCCCGCGACTGGAGCTACTTCGACTGGAGCTATCTGCATGACCTTGGCCCGATGGCCAGCTTGCCGTTACCCACGCCGCGCGTGAGGCGCCGGATCTGGTCGCGCTGGACATCGGCCTGCCGGAACTCGCTGGGTTCGAGGTCTGCCGCCGCATCCGCACAAGGTCCGAGGTGCCCATCCTGTTCCTGACCGCAAGGGATGACGAGATTGACCGCATCCTTGGGCTGGAACTGGGGGCGGATGATTAGGTGACTAAGCCGTTCAGCCCTCGGGAGCTTGCGGCGCGGGTCAAGGCGATCTTGAAACGGGCGACGCAAGGCCGGGCTCCGGTGGCGCGACACGGGGCGATCACGCTGGACCGCAAGGCGCATTCCTGCCGGGTTGGTGACGAAGGCTTTGGCCAGACCGCCACCGAATTCACTCTGCCGGCCGAGTTGCTGCAGGCCGCCGGGCAGGTGTGGACAAGGGCGCAACAGATCCATGCGCTGCGGGGTGCCAGCAGCCCGGTGTCGGACCGCACGCTGGACAGCCACCTGCCCAACTTGCGGCGCAAGTTGGCCGAGGCGGGCAGCGCCGATGCGGCGGAGACCTTGCTTGGCGTCGGCATCCGCCTGAAGGCCGAGGGATGAGGCGCTGGCGTCCCTCTCTGCTGATGGTGGGTGGGCGGTGCCTTGGCCACGACCCTGGCGCTGTCTTTTGCGGGGCGGGTGGCGCTGCGATACCTTGGCCCTGAGATCGGCTTTCGCAATGCCGCGTTGGCCCTAGGGGCGCTGATCGCCGTTGCCACCGCCGCACTGGGCGTGCTTAGGGTGCGGCTGCTGTTGCCCTCCAATCCACGCGCTGGAGCGGTTCGCGGCCGAGGGCCAGCGTGGGGATGCCGCTCCGCCGCCGCTGCATTTCGGCACAACGAAACTGCATGAGACAGGCCTGAGAGTCATCGACATGGCCCGTACTCTGCAGAACCGCGAGGCAACCATCCGGAGCTACACCGACCATGTGACGCATGAGATCAAGACGCCGGTCTCGGCAATCCGGGCCGCCGTGGAATTGCTGGAGGATGCCGACCTATCCCCTGTCGACCGCACCCTCGTGGCCCAGATCGACGGTGCGCGTGCCCAGATCGGGGCGCAACTGGACGCTCTGCGCCAAGCCGCCCGCGCGCGAGAGGCGCGGTATGTCGGCGCCTGCACCTTGGCTGATCTGGCCCAAAGTCTGTCATATCCGGGGCTGTCGCTGGTCTTGTCGGGGGACCGGGTCGCAATTCCACTGGCGGCGGACGGCTTGCTGATCTCGCTGTCGCAACTGCTGCGCAACGCGGCGGAACATGGGGCGCAACCGGTCGAGATTGCTGCAAAGGGTGATAAAACCGCAATATCAGTGACATTTTCAGACGATGGCACTGGCGTGTCCGAGGGAAATGCCGCCCGTATCTTCGACCCTTTCTTCACCACCGCGAGGGCGATGGGGGGCACCTGCATGGGGTTGTCCATCGCCCGCAACTTGATCGAAGAGCATGGGGGGACGATTGCTTTGATGGCCTCGGCCAAGGGCGCCAGATTTCTTGTGACCTTCGGGGTGCAATAGGCGACGGAACGGCTTAGGTTAGCCGTTCACCTTGTGACGCCGCCATTTGAGAATTCCCTTGCCCCCACCCATCGACAAGACAGCACCGCCGACCCAAGCCTCCTTCGCCGCGCGGTGGGCGGCATTGCGCAACATTTGGCCCTTCATGCAACTGGTCTGGCAGGCGAGCGCCCTGCTGACCGTGGCCTCTTTGGTGCTGCGGCTGGCGCGCGCGGTCTTGCCGGTGGCGGCGTTGTGGGCGGGCAAGCTGATCATCGATCAGGTCGTGCATCTGTCGGCCTTGACCGACCCTCCGACGACTGCGCTGGGCTGGTGGCAAAGCGGCCATGTGACCCTGTTATCGCTGTATGTGGCTGCCGAGTTCGCCTTGGCGATCCTGTCGGACGTGCTGGGCCGGGTGACCGGGCTGGTGGATTCGCTGCTGTCTGACAAGCTGACGATGAGCTCTTCGATTCGGTTGATGGAACATGCGGCGACGCTGGACCTTGAAGATTTCGAGGATGCCGATTTTCAGGACAAGCTGGAACGCGCAAGGCGGCAGTCCAGCGGGCGGATGACCTTGATGGGCCAGTTGTTCGGCCAGATGCAAGACAGCTTGACGGTCGTGACCTTCGCCACCGGGCTTCTGGTCTATAACCCCTGGCTGATCCTGCTGCTGATCGTGGCCTTGGTGCCTGCCTTTCTGGGTGAGGCGCATTTCAATGCGCAGAACTACATGCTCGACTTCAAGCGCACGCCAGAACGGCGGGAGCTGGACTATGTCCGCATGACGGCGGCGAGTGTCGAAACCGCGAAAGAGGTCAAGATTTTCGGCCTGAATGACTTTCTGACCGAACGGTATCGGACGCTGTCGGAAAGCTTCTATGCGGCCAACCGCAGTATTGCCCTGAACCGGGCCTTCTGGGGCGGGATCTTCACCGCCGTGGGCACGTTGGGCTATTATGCGGCCTATGTCTGGATCATCGCGCGCACGCTGACCGGCACGCTGTCGCTGGGCGATCTGACGTTTCTGTCAGGGTCTTTCCTGCGGCTGAGGACGCTGCTGCAGGGGCTTTTGACCAGCTTCTCCTCGACGGCAGCGCAGGCACTTTACCTTGATGACCTGTTTGGCTTCTTCAAGGTCACCCCCAATATCCTGTCGCCCGTCAATCCTCGGCCCTTTCCCAAGCCGATCCGGCAAGGCTTCGTCTTCGAAGACGTGGGATTCCGCTATCCCGGTGCCGAAAACTGGGCCGTGCGGCATCTGAGTTTCGAACTGCGGGCCGAGGAAACGCTGGCTTTGGTGGGGGAAAACGGGGCCGGCAAGACGACGTTGGTCAAGCTTCTGGCCAGGCTATATGATCCGGTAGAGGGGCGGATCACGCTGGATGGCCATGACCTCAAGGATTACGACCTTGAAGAACTGCGCGGCGCCACGGGCGTGATCTTTCAGGACTTCATGCGCTATTCCCTGTCTGCCGCCGACAACATCGCCGTTGGCCGGATCGAGGAACGCGACAACCTTGCCCGAATCATCGACTCGGCACAGCGCAGTCTAGCCGACCGGGTGATTGATGGGTTGCCGGAGCAGTATGACCAGATGATCGGCAAGCGCTTCAAGAACGGTGTCGAACTGTCAGGCGGGGAGTGGCAGAAGCTGGCCATCGCCCGCGCCTACATGCGGGGGGCCGAGGTGCTGATTCTCGACGAACCGACGGCGGCCTTGGATGCGCGGTCGGAGTTCGAGGTGTTCCAGCGGTTCAAGGAACTTAGCGCCGGCAAGACCGCCATCCTGATTTCGCACCGGTTTTCATCTGTGCGGATGGCGGACAGAATATTGGTATTGTCGGGCGGGCGCGTCGAAGCATCGGGCAGCCATGAAGAGCTTCTGGCGCAGTCTGGCCGTTATGCCGAACTGTTCGAACTGCAGGCAGCGGGCTATCGCTAAGGCGCGCGTCCTGATGCGGGTCAACGGCGAAAGCCCCTTAAACTCGTAGGCTGCATTTGTTAGACACGTTCTAAGTTGGTGCCCCCGGCGCAGATTTTCATGGCTTATCGCCGTGGACATCCGCCGCTGCGCGCTTACATCAAGATGCAGCAAAATCGGAGAGAGCTATGGATGGAAATAACGCCGGCAAATGCCCCGTGATGCACGGCGCGGGCAGCCAAACGACGTTCGCGGTACGGTCCAACAAGGACTGGTGGCCCAACCAGCTGAACCTGAAGATCCTGCACCAGCACTCGGCCAAGTCGAACCCGCTGGGCGCTGATTTCAACTATGCCGAGGCGTTCAAGACGCTTGATCTTGAGGCCGTTCGGCAAGACCTGTACGCCCTGATGAAGGACAGCCAAGAGTGGTGGCCGGCCGATTGGGGCCATTATGGCCCGCTGTTCATCCGCATGGCATGGCACTCGGCGGGCACCTACCGGACCGGCGATGGCCGTGGGGGCGCTGGTACGGGGACGCAGCGCTTTGCACCGCTGAATTCCTGGCCGGACAACGTCAACCTCGACAAGGCCCGCCGTCTGCTGTGGCCGATTAAGCAGAAATACGGCAACAGCCTGTCCTGGGCTGACCTGATGATCCTCGCCGGCAATGCCGCGATGGAATCGATGGGCTTCAAGACCTTTGGCTTCGGCGGTGGCCGGGCGGATGTCTGGGAGCCGGAAGAGGATATCTACTGGGGCAACGAGGATATCTGGCTGGGCGATGCGCGCTATGAAGGCGACCGCCAGCTGGAGAACCCCTTGGCCGCCGTGCAGATGGGCCTGATTTACGTGAACCCCGAAGGTCCGAACGGCAAGCCCGACCCGGTCGCCTCGGGCCGTGACATCCGCGAAACGTTTAAGCGGATGGCTATGAATGACGAAGAAACCGTGGCCTTGGCCGCCGGTGGCCATACCTTCGGCAAGGCCCATGGTGCGGGCGATCCGGCGCTGGTCGGGCGCGAGCCGGAGGGTGCCGGTCTGGAAGAGCAGGGTCTGGGCTGGAAGAATGCCTTCCGTTCTGGCGTGGGCATTGATGCCACCGGCTCGGGCATTGAAGGCGCCTGGAAGCCCAATCCCACGACCTGGGACATGGGCTATTTCAAGGTTCTGTTCAAATACGATTGGGCCTTGGGCAAAAGCCCGGCGGGCGCGCAGCAATGGCACCCGCTGGATTGCGAGCCTGAAGATATGGTCGTTGACGCTCATGATCCGTCGATCAAGCACCTGCCGATGATGACGACGGCGGATATGGCGATGAAGATGGACCCGATCTACGGGCCGATCTCCAAGCGTTATGCCGAAGACCCGGCGCTGTTCGCCGATGCCTTCGCCCGCGCCTGGTTCAAGCTGACCCACCGCGACATGGGGCCGAAGGTTCTGTACCTTGGCGCGCTGGTGCCGGCGGAAGATCTGATCTGGCAGGACCCGATCCCGGCTTCGACGGCTTCCAATATCGACGCTTCCGATGTGGCGGCCCTGAAGGCGCAAATTCTGGCCTCGGGTCTTTCTGTGTCCGAACTGGTGTCGGTGGCTTGGGCTTCGGCTTCGACATTCCGTGGGTCTGACAAGCGCGGCGGGGCAAATGGCGCGCGCGTGCGTCTTGCACCGCAGAAGGATTGGGAAGGGAACGAGCCCGCCAAACTCGCCAAGGTTCTGTCTGTGCTGGAAGGCATCAAGGCGGGCTTTGAGACCGCGGCCAAGAAAGTTTCGATTGCCGACCTGATCGTTCTTGGCGGTTCTGCCGCGGTTGAACAAGCGTCTGGTCTGCCGGTGCCCTTCACGCCGGGCCGTGCCGATGCGACGCAAGAGCACACCGATATCGAGTCCTTCTCGGTCATGGAACCGGCTGCCGATGGTTTCCGCAACTATCTGCGGGCCAAGTACACCGTCTCGGCCGAGGAACTGCTGGTCGACAAAGCGCAACTGCTGACGTTGTCCGCACCGGAAATGACCGTTCTGGTCGGCGGCTTGCGGGTTCTGGGTGCCAATGTCGGCGGTGCCGCACATGGTGTGTTCACCGCGCGCACCGGCACGCTCAGCAGTGACTTCTTCGTCAATCTGCTGGACATGGGCACGGCGTGGAAAGCGACCACCGAGGCGCAGGACGTCTTTGAAGGCCGTGACCGCAAGACTGGCGCAGTCAAGGGAACCGGGACTCGGGTTGATCTGGTCTTCGGTTCCAATTCGCAACTGCGCGCATTGTCCGAGGTCTACGCGCAGGCCGACAACGAGGCCAAGTTCAAGGCGGACTTCGTGGCGGCTTGGGTGAAGGTGATGAACCTCGACCGTTTCGACCTTTGATCTAACCATACGGCAGGAACGCCCCGGCTTCGGCTGGGGCGTTTTGCTTTGGGGAAACAGGTCAGTTTTCGCGTTGGTCGCATCAATCCTGCAAGGGCGGCTGACAAAGATAGGTACATCTGCCCAAAAGAATCCTGTCTGCATCTGTAACGCCGGTGCTCCCATCAGCGAACCGCCTTAAGCAAGCTCTGACGGGCTGCGTTTAGGGTGGCGCGTCTGGCTACCGCGATCAGAAGAGGACATCCCATGGTATATCCGCTGCGTAGAGCCATCTTCGCCTCGGCCTTTGTCACGGCGTTCGGCGGCGTTTCGGCGGTGCAGGCCGAATCGATGCGGAAGGCCGATGCTGATAGGGTGGCGCCGGACGTGGTCCAGACGCAAGGCAAGGCCGAAGCACAGTGAAGTCTTGCCGGCCCCTTGCTACCAGCTGAGGGTGCGGCGTCCGAAGTGGCGGGCCATCAGGGTCACGAACAGGATCGCCACGCCGTACCAGGTGACAAAGAACAAGGGGTTGTCGCGGGTGCAGAACAGCGAATAGCCCGTGGCTGCCCCGGAAGCCGCCATCAGCCCGGCCAACAAGGCCGACAAAGCTGGCGAGGTGCTTGCCCCCTGCCTTAGAACCCGAAGTGCCGCGATGGTGGGGATGATAGACAGGCAGAGGATGATGCCAACGCATTCGGCGAGGGAGATCGGGTTCACCTCGGCAAAGCGTGCCTCCGGAGCGCGCAGAATGAAACTGCCGATCCATAGCGCAAGTGCTATGCCACCCGGCAGGATGTAAAGCAGCGGCATGCGACCTGATGCGGCCTCGGGCCGGGCCAGCCGCAGGACCAGTGCTGCGGACACAAGGCAGACCACCAGCGGCAGGAAGGTCTTGAACGGGACGACAGGATTGGTCCAGGCGAGGGCCAAATCGTGGCGTGTTCCGAACAGGCCAAGAAAAAGTGCAAGCGGGATCAGGATCGCCGCCGCCATCAGCACCGTCATCTGCGCCGGATTGATCGGCGTTGCAGCCGGAGATGCCGACAGTCGTGCGATAAGGTCATCCGTCTGCATCACTCCCCCTTTCCGGCAATCGCGGCCAGTTTCTTCATCGCGCGGTGCAGGGTGACGCGCAAGTTGGCCGGGGTCATCTGCAGGCGTACGCCGACCTCGGCCTGCCCTTCCTCGCGCAACTCCACCGCCCGGACGATCTCGGCAGAGCGCGGGTCGAGGTGGCCGATCAGACGCTCTACCTCGCGCTTGTCGTCGCGGGCGGAGAGGGGGTCGGGCTCGGCCAAAGCCTCCAAATCATCGGTGAAGTCTTCAATCGGCAGATGGATTGACGTACCCCGCCTGCGGAACGCGTCGATCACCTTGTAGCGGGCAATCGCATAGACCCAGGGCCGCACCGGGTGATCAGGCCGCCAGGTGTGGCGTTTGAGGTGAAGGCCAAGAAGGACGTCCTGCACAATATCCTCATGCTGATCGGGCGGGAAGCTGCGCCCGCGTGCACGGACGATGCCCCGGATGACAGGTGTCACGGCATGCAGGAAGCGGGCATAGGCCTGCCCGTCTCCGGCATTTGCCGCCAAAAGCAGCTTGGCCCACGGGTCTTGGGGCGGGTCTTCGGTCTGCATTCTGTCCTGCATTACGCGTGGGTCTGGCCCTTTGTTACAGGCTACACGCGACTTCGTGAATTTTATTCGTCAGGGCTGCGGAGGGGTGGCCAAAATCGCATTTATGTCCCGGGTCTGATCGATCAGGCTGCGCCAAAGCTGGAAGCGCCGGTCTTCCAGTGCCTGACGGCACGGGTCGGGCTGGAAGACGCGGTCCTGATGCACCAAAGCCTCGGCAGCCGAGGGCAAATCGGGTAGCGCGCCCGACCCCACGCCAGCCATCACCGCCGCGCCCATCGCTCCGGGGTCCATGCCCTGCACCCGCACCAGAACCTTGCCCAGAACATCCGCCCGAACCTGGCACCAGCGGTCCGAGGCCGCGCCGCCCCCGCCCACCCGAACCTGATCCGGCACCACTCCGGCGGACCGCTGCAAAGCCTCCAACGCCAGCCGGGCCGAGAAGGCGACCCCTTCCAGCACTGAAGCCGCCATTTCTTCCGGCCCAGTGGCTGATGTCAGACCGGCAAAGGTTCCGCGCAAGCCTGCTTCCCACAAGGGTGCCCGTTCCCCCTGCAGATGGGGCAGAAACAGGGGCGACTGCGCGGTGATCTCGGCAGCACTTTCCGCCAAGCCCGCCGCATCGCGCCCCAAAAGCCGCGCCAGCCATTCCAAGGAGGCACCACCCGCCTGCGTTGGTCCCGCGTGCAGGGTGATTCCAGACCACGGCGGGAAAGTGATCACACCCGACTCCGGGTTGACCTGCGCCGAGATCAGGCTGGTCACCTCTGACGTCCCCGAGAGGTACATCGCCTGTCCTTCGCGCACCACGCCCAGACCCAACAGGCTCGCCCAAGCGTCCATCATGCCCAGAACCACTGGGACGCCCGCAAAGGGCAATCCCGCTCGGATGCTGCCGACGACCGACAAAGGGTCCGCCAAGGGCGCCAACCGCTCCGCTGCCCCCGGCATCATGGCGATCACCGCTGTGGCATAGGTCAGATCAGTGCCAACCAGCCCGACCGAGGACATCGGGTCGCTCAGCACGCGCCCGGTTAGCCGCGCCACCAGATAATCCCTCGGCAGCAGGACTTGCGCCGTCTTGGCCCACAGGTCCGGATGCGCCCGGGCCATCCAGTTCATTCGCGCCAAGGCATGGCTGGCATCCACCGGGATCGGCGCGCCAAGCGCCTTGATCTTGTCCTCCACTGTGATCCGCGCATCGACTTCGGCACCCGCTGCTGCCGCACGACCGTCCTGCCAGACGATCGCCGGATGCAGTGGTGTGAGGTTGGCATCGACAAAGACATGGGTGTTGACCTGTGACGTCAGGCAAATCGCCCGCACCGCACCTTTCCCCGCAAACTGCTGCAAAGCCGCCAGCACCAGCGCCCACCAGTCGTCCGGGTCCTGTTCCACCCCCGCGCCACGATGGGTCGGATAGCGGGCGGAGGTTTCGCCGACCCTTTGCCCGTCCATCGTGATCATGACCGCCTTGACCGAGGTGGTGCCCACGTCAATTCCGATCAGACATTCCATGGCGTGACACCCCTTCAAAGCTCTGGACGTCGCCAGACTGGCCTGACAATCTGGCGTCTGCAAGGGCATGGCTCGCATGACATTCGGGGGGAGACGACAATGGCACTTCACATCACACGGCGCGGTTTCGGGACGACGGTTCTGGCCGCAGGTCTGGCGCTGACCGCAGGCGCGGCGCTGGCCAAGGGCGAGAAGATTGCGGTGATCACGCCCTATCTCTCGCAACCCGGCACTCAGTTTTATGTCGAGGCGTTTCAGGCCCGCGCCAAGGAACTCGGCTGGGAGGTCAACGTCATTGACACGCAAGGTGACGTGGCGGCGGTGATCAGCCGAATCGAGGATGTCGTGGCCCAAGGCGTCAATGGCATCGTCATCAACGTCGACCCGGCGCAAATCGGTGCTGGCCTTGATGCGGCGGCAGCGGCGAAGATCCCGGTGATCGGGATGGATGCGGGCTCTGATCCGCGCATTGCGGCGAACGTCACCTCGAACGGCTACGCGATGGCAGCGGAAACTTCAGTTTATGTTGCCAACCGGATTGGTGGTTCGGGTGGTGTGGTGATGTTCACCTTCGACGCTTTCCCGCCGGTGCAGGTGCGCGGCGTGATCGCGGATGCGGTTTTCAAGAACTACCCGGACATCAAGGTGCTGGACCGGATCACCCCCGACGTCTCAGACGGCGGCATCGCTGACAGCCGGGCCAAGATGGAGGCGCTTCTGGCCGCCAACCCGACCCCTGGCAGCATCAAGGCCGTCTGGGCGGCATGGGACCAGCCCGCCCTGGGCGCGCTGCAGGCTATCGAGGCTGCGGGCCGTCAGAACGAAGGCATCGTGATCACCGGCATCGACGCCAACCCGCAGGCCCGTGATGCCATCGCGGCGGGCGGCAATTTCGAAGCCTCGGTGGCGCAGGACTTCAAGGGCATCGGCTCGACCGCAGCGGATACTCTGGCGCGCGTGCTGGGTGGTGAGACGCTGAAGGCAAATGTCATCTACGTGCCGACCAAGCTGGTGACCTCGGTCAACGCCAAAGAGTAAACGTCAGGGCGGCGCTATCCAACGCGCCGCCCCCTCACCCGGAATCCCGATGCCTGAGCTTGTCCTTAACGGTCTGGTGAAAACCTTCGGCCAGACCCGCGCCCTTTCTGGTGCAGCTTTGTCATTGCGGGGCGGCGAGGTCCTGGCCTTGATGGGCGAGAACGGCGCCGGAAAAAGCACGCTGATCCGGATTCTGGCAGGGTTGGAGGTGCCGGATGCAGGCACCATCTTGCTGGACGGCACCCCCCTAGGCCTGACCACCCCGGCTGAGGCGGAGGCGGCAGGCCTGCGCTTCCTGCATCAGGAAATGCAGATTGTCCCGGGTCTGTCGGTGGCCGAGAACATGCACCTTGCCCGGCCCTATCCCTCGCGGTACGGGCTGGTGCGCTGGCGGGCGCTTGCAGCCTCGGCCATGGCGGCGCTGGACCGGCTGGGCGTCACCCACATCGACCCGCGCCGCGATATGGGCGCGCTTGGGCCGGGGGATCAGATGCTGGCCCGTATTGCCGCCACGCTGGTCGAAACCAAAGGATCCGAGCCTTGGGCCTACGTGATGGACGAACCGACGGCCGCTTTGACCGGGGCGGAGGCGCAGCGGCTTTTCGCGGCGATTGAAACCCTGAAGGCTGCCGGCAAGGCGATCCTGTACGTCTCGCACCGAATGGATGAGGTTCTGCGGCTGTCTGACCGTGTGACAGTGCTGCGCGACGGGGCGCATGTCTCGACCCTGCCGATTGCACAAACCTCCCGCGATCAGATCATCCGCGACATGACGGGGCGGGATTTCTCGAACCTGTTTCCGCCAGTGGCTGCGCCTGTGACCGAGACTCCCGTGCTGACCGTGCAAGACTTGGCCGCCGGTCCCTTGCAGGGCGTCAGCTTCACCCTTGCGGCGGGCGAGGTTCTTGGCATCGCCGGTCTGTCCGGTTCCGGTCGCAACGTGCTGCTGCGCGCGTTGATTGGTGCGGTCCCGCGAGAGGGGACGGTCGTGCTGAACGGTCAATCTCCGGGTGCCACGCCTGCCGAGGGCTGGGCCGCCGGGCTCGCCTACGTGCCGCGCGAACGCCGGGCCGAGGGGTTGATGCTGCAGCGCCCGCTGGCCGAAACAATTGCCTTGCCGCATCTGGCTGCGCTGTCGCAGACGGGCTTTGTGAAGGCACGGAAGATTGCTGCAATGGTGCGTCACTTTGCCGCCGAGGTGCGGCTGAAGGCTGAGGGTGGCCATCAGCCGGTGGCCGAATTGTCGGGTGGCAATCAACAGAAGATCCTGTTTGCCCGCGCGCTGGCCGGTGCCGCAAAGGTGCTGTTGCTGGATGAACCCACGAGAGGCGTCGATGTGGGTGCCAAGTTCGACATCTACGCCACGATCCGCGCTTTGGCTGCCAAGGGGGCGGGGGTGGTCATGGTCTCTTCTGACCTGCCGGAACTGATCGGCCTGTGTGACCGCATTGCCATCCTGCATCAGGGTCGTCTGAAAAGGATCATCCCTGCGGCAGGGCTGACCGAAGCCGCGCTGCTGGAACACTGCTATGAGAAGGAGGCCTGAATGGCCCGCATCCTGCGTCATTACGGCACGCTGTTCGGCATGGTGGCGATTGTCGTCGTGTTCTGGGTGCTGTTGCCCGACACCTTCATGACCGCGCGCAACTGGCTGAACATCACGCAGCAGCTTTCCATGCTGACCGTCGTGGCCGTTGCGATGACGGTGGTGATGGTGATTGGCGACTTTGACCTGTCGGTCGGGTCAATGGCCTCGCTGGCTGGAGTTTTCGCGGCGGTGCTGTTCACCTTGGGCTGGCCGGTTTGGGCTGCGGTCGTGGCGGCTTTGGCGTTGGGGCTGCTTGGAGGCGTCATCAACGGCGTTCTCGTCAGCATGATTGGCATCCTGCCGTTTGTGGCGACCCTTGCCACGCTGACGATGTATTCCGGGGCGGCCTTCATCGTCTCGGGCGGCAAGACGATCTTTGGCCGCGACATCCCGCAAAGCTTCGGGGACTTCGCGAAATCCGGCCTGCCGTTGGGGACGCTGGCGGACAAGCCTATCGTGCTGCCGTGGCTCACCGTGCTTGCGCTGGGCATCGCCGCGCTGATCGCCGTCGTGCTTGAACTGACCACTTATGGCCGCCGCCTGTACGCCATAGGCGGCAACGCCGAGGCTGCGCGCCTCGCGGGGGTCAAGGTCGCCTTCCTGCGGCTGACGGCCTATGCCTTCACGGGGGTAGGGGCGGCTGCGGCGGGGCTGATGTATGCCTCTCGCGTTGCCTCGGCCAATCCGACGCAGGGCGAGGGGCTGATGCTGAACGCCATTGCCGCTGTCTTCCTTGGCATGACCGTCACCCGACACGGCCAGCCGAGGGTTCTGGCCACGCTCGCCGGAGTGCTGGTGCTTGGGGTGATGGACAACGGGCTGACGCAGCTTAAGGTTGACAGCTATGTCCGGCAGGTTCTGGTCGGGCTGATCATCCTGCTGGCCGTGTCGATCAGCGCCCTTGGCCGCCGCGCCATCCTGCGGCGCTGATCAGCGCAACGCCCGGGCGACCATCGCGGCAAGCCGCCTTTCGCCTGCGCGCAACACTTCCATCGAAGTGGCCTGAGACCGCAACCCTTTCAGAGCCGCCATGATCGTGTCTGCCAAATCGGTTGCCGGGCCGATTGTTTCTGGCACGCCCTGAAGCGCAAGCCACTCTGCCAGAACCGCTGTCATCTCGGCCTCGGCGACGGTCACCAGATCGTGCGAGATGCCAAAGCCTGCATCCATCAATTCATAGCCGTGCGCTGAGGTCAGGACGACGTCCATGAACTTGCCGTCCTTTGCAACAAAGCAATCCATCAAGGCCGCCTCCAGCGTCAGCCCCGGCTGGGCGAGGGCAAAGGCCACGTCGAACACCGCCTGCGCGAAGGCCGTGCTGGTCAGGGCGCGGAAGATTTCCTCTTTGTTGCCATAGGTCTGGTACAGGGCCGTCCGCGCCAGACCGGCGCCTTGGGCTATGTCATCCATCGTGGTGCGGCGAAAGCCATAGGCAGAAAACACCAGAAGCGCGGCATTCAGAATGGCCGCTTCGCGTTCTGAAAGGGGGGGCGGTGGAATCATTCCTTCATTTTGACATAAAATGTTCAAAGCGTCGAGATTTTTTCTGACAAAGTGGACGGAAAATGTCAATCTGCAGCCGAATCGGCTCTTTGGCTGCCTATTGTGGCCATAGGCAAATGAACCACCACCTATCGACGATGGCCCCGGAAGTTTGGCGCCAAGGCTTCGCTTGACGGCGTGTCTGGCACCATTGAAGTGTAGCACATCCGGCGGCGCATCTTGTGCCGACCTGTCGCAAAGGTGCCCCATGCCAGACCTGTTTGGTGAGTATTTGTCCCGTCTTGACCTTGCGCGCCGCAGTGGCAGCCTTGGCGCCTATGGCGGTGTCCGGCTCATGGAGCTTTCGGACGGGCTGGAGCGTGGCGTACGAATGCTGGAGTTTCGCACAGGCAGCGGCCTGCGATTCACCGTGCTGATCGACCGGGCCTTCGACATTTGCGAGGTGGAGTACAAGGGCCAGTCAATCGGCTGGCATGGCCCCTCGGGCGTACGCCACCCCGGCCTGCACGAATATGCCAGCGAGGGCGGGTTCTCGTGGGGCCGAAGCTTTTCGGGCTTTCTGGTGACTTGCGGGCTGGACCATATTGGCGGGCCGCAGACGGTGCCGGCGGACAATTACAACTATCCGGGCATCCAGACGAACGCCCATGGCCTGCATGGTAGGGTGTCCACGATCCCCGCCAAGCTTGTAGGGTATGGCGAGCGGTGGGAGGGCGACCGTTGCATCCTCTGGGCCGAGGGTCAGGTCCGCCAAGCCGCCACCTTTGGGGAACAACTGACCCTATTCCGGCGGATTGAGGTGGATCTGGGCTCCAACGACATCCGCCTGTCGGATCGGGTGCAGAACACCGGCTTCCTGCCGACGCCGCATATGTTCTTCTACCACATCAACATCGGCGCGCCTCTGTTGGCCGAGGGTACCCGCTATCTTGCGCCGATCACCGATGTCGTATGGGCCGCGCATACAGACCGCTATGAAAGCCAGGGCGTCGGTTATCGGCGTGTGCCCGCTCCGCAGGATGGCTTTGCCGAGCAGGTCTGGCAGCATGAACTTGCTGCGGATGCAGGCGGAGAGGTTCCGGTGGCGCTGGTCAATGACCGGTTGGCGCTTGGCATCAAAGTAACGACCCGCAAGGACCAGTTGCCCTGCCTGTACGAGTGGCAACATTTTCAGGCCGGGGGATATGCCTTCGGGATCGAACCGTCGACCCACCATGTGCTCGGAGACCTTGCCGCAAGGGAGCGTGGCGAGATGATCTGGCTGAAGGGGCAGGAAGAACGGCTCTACGACAGCACATTCCGCATCTTGGACGGAGCCGCCGCCATTGCCGCCGCCGAAGCCCATATCCGCGCAATCGCAGAGCAACCGGAGGCGGACTACCCCGCCCCCTCCGGCCGGTTCCGTCCGCTGCGCTAGGTGGCCTTCACCACCGCGCAGCCATAGGAAGCAAGGGTCAGGTCGCCGGCCACACTTTGACCGGTCAGAAGGTCAGTCCCGGCGACGACGCCTTTGACCAGCACGGTCAGATCGGTGGTGTTCTGGATGAAATACAGCACCCGATCTTCGGCCTGCCGCACCGAAACCTCCACGCCTTCGGGCAGGTGCGGCAACAGCGGCACAGCGCCCGCTGGCTGGCACACGGTCTCGGCCAGTTGGGCGGCGAGTTCGGGCGTGAGGTAGGTGCCGACATAGACCACCCTCCCTTTGCCATGCTTGCGCGAGGTGATCGCTGGCGACCCTTCGAGCCAGCGGTTCGTCCATTGGCCCAGCACTTCGGTCCCTGGTGCTAGCTCCAGCTTTTCGTAAAGGTGACCCGCGGTGAATTCCTGATTGCCGAAGCTGAAGCGGTACTTGCGCGAGGCCGAAGCAGCATCGGGCACCGACCCCGGCGCATAGGCACCGACGTAGCGATCGGGCCATGGCGGGAACAGGCCCGAGGCATCGGGGCCTGCGAGGCGGCCGAATTCATAGACCTTCACACCTGCCAAAGCCGACAGGCCTACCGGAGCCTGTTCGGTCGGGATGTGGTTGTGGACGTCTCGGGTGGCGGTCAGGGCAGATAGAATCAGCGTGCCGCCTTGGGCGACAAAGGCGTCGACCCTCGCCGTCCATTCCAGCTTCCACATCACCCAATGGGGGACGTAAAGCACCTTCAGCCTGGTCAGATCATCTTCGGGGTGGATGAAGCCGCAGGCGATGCCTTGGGTGTAGCAGTGCCGGTGCAGTAGGATGGCATCCTCCAGCGGCGAGGGCATGCCCATCGGGTAGGTCTTGTGCGCCTCTTGGTTGTCGAAGTCGGCCCCGGCGATGCCCACATCCATCCGCACATGGGTGCCGAGGATTTCCGGGGCCAGCCGGTTCATTTCACCAAAGAACTGCGTGGCTTCCTCGTAGCGGCGGCGGGGCACGTCGTCGTGGTCAATGACGCCCATCCAGTAGATCTCGGCCCCGAAATGAGCGGGGCGCCAGCGGAAGAACATCAGGCCATCGGCGCCACGGGCGACCGATGACAGCGCCATACGCCGCATTTCGCCGGGTTCTGGCGTCATGGTGGAAAAGCCGGGTTGTGATCCGAAGCCCGAGGCCTGTTCGGGCACGATAAAGTTGCCGGAATAGGCGCGGCAAAGGTCGAGGTGCAGGGCTTGGGTCGGGCCAAGGCCGCCGGTGCGGCGGAACTCGTCGTAGAGCATTGGGTAGATGTCGAAGCCTATGAAATCTAGATCCTGGCCGAACTGACCCCGGAAGTCGATGTCAGCAAGGTTGCCGAGGTTGTGGAAGATGAACCAATCGGGGTTGATCGCGCGCAGGATTTCCACCTGATCATGCTGGAACATCGCCGTGGCATGGGCGAGGAAGCGGTGGTAATCCTGTAGATGACCGGGAGAGATGAAACCGGGGGCCATCTGCCTGGGAAGATCAATCTGGGCAAAAGTGTCATAGGCCAGGGCCCAGAAGTGGCCGCCCCACGCGTGATTGACCGCGTGGATGTCGGGGTAAACGTGGCTGAGGTACTTCTGAAACTCCAACCGGCAGGAAGCGGAGTAGCTTTCCGAGGCAGTGGTGTTCAACTCGTTGTCGGTCTGCCAACCGATCACATGGGGGTTGTCGCGATAGTGGTCCGCCATCGCCCTTGTGATCCGGCGGGAGTGCGTCCGGAAGACTGGGCTGGTGGTGTCGGCGTGCTGGCGCGAGCCATGGCCTGCAACGCGGCCATTGGCATCGACGCGCAGCACCTCGGGGTAGTTCACTGTCAGCCAGCGCGGCGGAGTGGCGGTAGGCGTGCAGAGGATGGTCTTGATGCCTTCCTTGCCCAGAACCGCGATGGCGCGGTCGAACAGGTCGAAGGAGAAGCGGCCCTCCATCGGCTCCCAGATGTTCCAGGCGAATTCGCCCATCCGCACGGTGTTGGCGCCCGAGGCTGCCAACCGTTCGGCGTCGCGCTGCCGCAGGCTTTCGTCAACATGCTCGGGGTAATGCGGCGCGCCGAGCAGGAACTGGTCGAGGTTCAGCGGACGCCAGACGGACAGCGCGGTTGGGGTCTTGCGAGGCATGGCGGAGGCCTTAAGTGGTTGCCCCGCCAAGTTAGGCAAATTTTACTAAAACGCCATCAAATTGTGCGAAGCCTAGACGGGCTGTGCCGTCATTTGGGATCGGTTGAAGGGGCGGAACGTCATTGCGATCAGGAAGGCGGCGAGGCCAAGTCCACAGCAGGTGATGTACAGGGCGCCGTAACCGCCAGTCGTATCGAAAATCCAGCCGCCAAGGACCGGACCGGTGGCCATGCCAAGGCTGCCCGCCATGCCAGTGCCGCCCATGATGGTGCCCAACATCTTGATCGGAAAATTCTCGCGCACCAGCACGGAGTAAAGCGGCATGATCCCGGCATAGATGAAGCCAAACAGGGCGGCGACGGCGTAGAACTGTGCAAGTTCATGGGCGAAGTAGTAGCCAAGTGCGCCGATGGCCTGAACAAGAAGTCCTGCCACCAGCACGGGCTTTGCGCCAAAGCGGTCTCCCATCAGGCCAAAGCCGATGCGGCCGCCCATGCCGGCGATGCCCTCAACCGAATAGATTGACACGGCGGCCAGAGCGGAGATCCCGCATATCTCGGCATAGCTGACTGTGTGGAAGATCGGGCCGGAGTGGGTCGCGCAGCAGAAGAAGTTCGTGGCCACCAGCACGATGAACTGCGGTGAGGTCACCGCTTGCCGCACTGTCATGTCGGCGGGTGGGGAGTCCGTGCCATGCACTTGCATGGCCTGCATGGGCGGGCGGCGCAGCAAGAGGGCGGTAGGGATCGTCACCGCGGCCACGATCGCCGAAAGGATTGTCAGCACGGTCCGCCAGTCATAGGCGCCCACCAGTCGCGCAACCAAAGGCGACATGGTCACCGGTGCCATGCCCATCCCAGCCGACACCAAGGACACGGCCAAACTGCGCTGGGTCGTGAACCAACCCGTCACCGTCGCCATCATGGGTGCGAAGAAGGCGCCCATCGTCCCGCCCACCAGCAGCCCAAAGCTGAGTTGGAAGGCCAGAAGCGAGGGCGCATGGCCCGCCAGCCACAGGCTGATCGAGAACAGCACCGCCCCTGTCAGCACCACAGGCCTTGCGCCAAAGCGATCCGATAGCGCGCCCCAGATCATCGCCGTCACCGCCATCGACAGAAAGCCGATCGTCATGGCCGCTGAAATTCCGGTGCGCGACCACTGCGTCGCTTCGGCCATCGGCGTCAGCAGCACGGGCAACGAGAACATCGCCCCCATCGCGACACATCCCATCAGGCCACCCGCAGCCACAATCACCCAGCGGTAAGAGGAGTCCATCCGTGCTCTCCCTGCGACGAAGCGCCGCTGCGAAACCCGCAGCCAGCCATTGTTCAAACTCTTATAGTTTGATATCAAGTTAAAATGAATGAGACAAGCCTGACCATCGAAACCGTCCACGAAATCCGGGACGACTGCCTGTGCTTTGCCAGCCAACGCGCCGCCCGCCGTCTGGCGCGGCGGTTTGACCGGGTGTTTTCGCCCTTGGGGCTGACCAATGGGCAATTCTCGATGCTGGTGCCACTGATCGGGCTATGGCGCCCGCGCCTGGGAGAACTGGCCGAGTTTCTGGCGATGGATGCCGCCACCATGACCGCAGCGGTCAAGACGCTGAAGAAACGCGGGCTGGTGGCCTTGCTGGCGGATGAAGGCGACGCAAGGGCCAGGCGGCCCGTTCTGACGCAAGCGGGACGAGAACTGATGGCGCAGGCTGTACCGCTTTGGCGAAAGGAACATGCCGCAGTGCAGGAAGCGGCACCCGGCGTCAAGGCCAGCACGCTTGACCAATTGGGGCGGTAGTCTAGCTGGGCTTCAGGCCCAGCAAGGCTCTGGCCTGCGTCGCGTTGGCCACGGGACGATCATACTTGACGCAAAGCTCGACCACGCGTGCCACCAGCGCGGCGTTCGAAGGGGCCAGGCGGTCCTTGTCGAGGCGGACGTTGTCCTCCAGCCCGGTTCTTGCATGACCACCGGCGCTGACCGACCATTCGTTGAGCGTCAATTGGGCCGGGCCAATTCCGGCGGCGCACCAATGGACATCGGCGCCAAACAGGCGGCGGACCGTGTGGATGTAGTAGTCGAACACGTCGCGGTCCGCCGGCATCGCGTTCTTCACGCCCATCACGAACTGCACATAGGGTAAAGCGGCGATCTGGCCCTTCCGCCACATCTCATGCGCTTTCAGGATATGGGACAGATCAAAGGCCTCGACCTCGGGCTTGACGCCATGGGTGATCATCTCGGCCGCCAGCCAATCGACCAGATCCGGCGGGTTTTCATAGACCCGCGTCGGGAAGTTGTTGGAGCCGACCGAGAGGCTGGCCATATCCGGCCGCAGCGGCAGCATCCCGCCCCGCGCCGCGCCCGCGCCAGAGCGGCCACCGGTAGAAAGCTGGATGATCATGCCGGGACAATGGCGCTGGATCCCTTCCATCAGGGCGGCGAAGCGGACTGGATCAGAGGTCGGCTTGCCCTCGTCATCACGCACATGGCAATGCGCTATACTTGCCCCGGCCTCGAACGCCTGTTGCGTGCTTTCAATCTGTTCGGCGATGGTGATCGGCACGGCAGGGTTGTTCGCCTTGGTCGGCAAAGAGCCTGTGATGGCGACGCAGATGATGCAGGGTTTTCCGGTCATGGCTTGGCGTCCTTCGTTCGCCCCGAACCGGGGCGACGTGGCGAGTGTGCCCCGGACGGTGGGCGCTGGCAATCGGTCTGGCCAAAGTCAGTGCCTCAGCCTTTCGCAACAACATGATGGACAATCCGGCGAAAGTCGGCCTAAGTGACCCCCCATTGCGGCGACATCAGACTGGCCACGAAACCGGAATAACCTGCGGACTTAGCGCCATGCCAAGATTGACTTGCATCACGACAACCTTCAACGAAGGTGCAGCGCTTTTGCCTAGTGTCCGCTCTGTTCTGGCGCAAAGCTTTGGCGACTTTCAGTATATTATCGTCGATGACGGCTCGCTTGAGGAAACCCGGGCTGTGCTGGACGGTCTGGATGATCCGCGCATTCTGGTGATCAAGCAAGCCAATGACGGCCTGTCCGGCGCGCGCAACAAAGCGCTGGAGCAGGTGACCGGCGATTACGTCTGCTTTCTGGATGCTGACGATATCCGGCCCAACTGGTCCTTTGCCGCCATAAACCGGATGCTCGACCGGCATGACCCCGATCTGCTGCTGTGCCCCGGTGTGCTGCAGGATCTGCGCGGTGAAATCACGCCCTTCTACGATGCGAAAGTGTTCGACGACATCTACCGGATTTGCCCTGAACGTTTTTCCGCACGCGGCGACCCGGCATTTGCCCCCGTGCGCCGCCTTGCTCAAAGGGTAGAGCCCCAGTCGGCCAACAAGGTTCTGCGGACCGATTTCCTGCGCGCGCATGGGATTGGCTTTCCCAACACCCATTTCTTCGAGGACATCTACTTTCACACCAGCGCTATCGCGACCGCCGACAGTATCGCCTTCCTGAATACCCCCGCTTTCGCCTATTTCCGGCGCTATTTGAAACCACAGATCACCGCCACCGCTGGCGATCAGCGGTTCGATATCATTGCGGTTTCAAAGCTGACGCTGGAACGGTTTGCCATGCGGCCTGAATTTGATGACCCGGCGCATCGGTCGGCGGTTCTGGCTTCTTGCCTGAAAATCATCAAGTGGTGCGAGGCCTCAATCTCGTTGCGGCACCGGGATGCGTTCCGGGAATGCGCTCGCATCATGCTGCAACTCATTGACGAGGCATATCTTGACCTGCTGCGGGATGGCTCGCCCGATCCGCTGAGCATCTACTTGACAGACCTGCTAGAGGCGGCATGACCAGATGAACGCACTTCAACGCAGCATGACACTGCCGACTGCAATTCGGGATGCTGACGAATGACGGAAGTAAGCGCCTTTGGGCAGACCTTTGACCTGCAATCGCCCGGAATCGACTTTCTGTGGAATGACTCGCTGTGGCGGCTGAAGAATATCTACGAACCAACGCTGGCGACGCAGACCCTGGCCGAGACGGGCGTGGCGCTGGACATCGGCGCGGGTTTTGGCGCTTTTGCGGTGCCGTTTGCCGCGACGTTTCCCGGGTGGAAGGTCTATTGCTTTGAACCCGACCCGCACAGTTTCGCAGTGCTGTGCGAGAATATCGCGCGAAACCACCTGACCAACGTGATGGCACTGCCCTTCGCCATCGGGTTCGAGGCGCAGGATCCCGCTGTCGATCCCGCTGCCGTGCGCCGTGCGCTGGCCGATCTGCACCAGACGGATGCTGCTATCGACAAACTGCGCGACCTGCTGCCGATGCGGGATCACAGCCGGCACCGGTTCCACGTCGGCTACATGCACCGGGGTGCCACCCCTGCCGACGATTTCGAGGTTTCCGCCTATCCGACGCTGGCCGCCGCTTACCTGTCTGACCTGTCGCCACGGTTTCTGAAGATCGTGGCCCCGCAGGCCGAAGCAGCCATCCTGTCGGATATGAAGGGCTTCGCGCTGGATCATATCGTCGGTGAATCCTGGGGCCATGTGCCGGCCCATCTGGTTTATGATGACTGTGCGGGTCTGCGGCAGACGGTGCTGCCGCTTGTCGGGCCGCCCTTGGTCAACCTGCGGCGTTCTCAAGACCTTTCGGGGCGAGAGCAGCGGCTGGATGTCGTCGTCGCCATGTACAACTCGCGCGGGTTCATTCTGGACTGCATCGCCGGCATTCTGAACGGGTCGGGATCAGAGGTTCATGTGATCGTCGTGGATGACGGTTCCACCGATGACGCCAAGGCGCTGGTCGAGGCGACTTATGGCCATGACCCCCGCGTGCGGGTCTTGCGCAAGCCGAACGGCGGCTGCGCTTCGGCGCGGAATTATGGGCGGATGCATTCGCAGGCCAGCCACATCGCCTTTGTCGATGCCGATGACATCCCGGGGCGCGATCTGTACTCCGGGCTTCTGGACCTTGCGCGCCACACCGGCGCGGAACTGGTGCAGGGCGGCTTCGAGATGGTGTTCGATGACGGCGCAGGCGGCTTGCGCGTTGAACCCTCGTACGAAAGCGACGATGAGATGGTCCGCAACGCCAAACGTCACCATTTCGGCGCAAGAACCTGCCACCTTTTGCCGTCCGACTTCCTGATGAAGGGCCAGCCGACGATCTGGCGCCGGATCTACCGCCGCGATTTCCTTGAAAACCGCAAGATCTGGTTCCCCGAGCATATCCGCGCCTTTGATGACCAGATCTTCCAGGTCCTGACCCTGCAGGCGGTCAACAATGTGCCGGTCCTTGATGGCGTCGCTTATGGCTACCGCCAGCATCCCGGGCAGGATATTCGGCAAGGCGATGAGCGGAACTTCTACTCGCTGGAGATGTTCCGGCTGGTTCTCAAGCGTGGTCTGGCAGAGGGGTGGGAGCGTTTCGACACCGTACTGGCCTCATATATCAACACGGTGAACTGGATCAGCGCCAAGCTGCGGCCCGATCTTTATGCCCCCTTCGTCAAGGGCGCTGCAGAGCTTTGGGTCTATGCACGCAAAAGCGTGGATGAAGAGGCTTTTTCGGAACTTCCGGTTTCGCTGTTTCATCCGCCCGAATTCGCGGCTCTTGTCGGTGGATTTGAGGAAAAGCTGAAGCGGTTTCCGAATTCCTATGCCTGGACCTATCTGGATTCCTTCGAGATGCAGGTGCCAATGATGAAATCTCTGCGGTCCGGGACCTGAATTCTCCATGAAAAAACGGCTCTTCCTGCACATCGGATCGCACAAGACGGCGACCACTTTTCTGCAAAACAGCTTCGCGAACAATCCGGCTGTGATGACCGGGTTGGGGATTTTGTATCCGCAGTCCGGCCTGATCTATCAGGCTCATTTCAAACTGTCGGGTGAGTTGCGGGATCGGGCGCTGGCAGAGCGGCCCTTGGACATGCTGCCGGAATGGGCCGCCTTGCTGGCCGAATTTGACGCGTCCAGGATGTCCACGGTCCTGATCAGTTCTGAGGATTTCAGCTGGGCCGACCCACAGCGGCTGTCCATTCTTGCCGAGCGGTATGACGTCAAGATCCTCTACTATTTGCGCAGTCCCGACAGCTATATGGAAAGCTACTACAACCAGCTGGTCAAAGACTTCCTCACCAAGGAAACCCGCACGATAGAGACTTATGTGGCCGAAGAGGCGATGGCGTTCCTCGATGTCTCGAAGGTGCTGCGGCCTTGGGCGCAGGTCTTTGGAGATGCAGCGATCAATCTGCGCGTCTTCGACAAGGCGGCCATGCCGGGCGGCATCCTTCGGGATTTTCTCTCACAACTGGGGGTAAAGACCGTTCCGGCCTTCCGCGCGCCGAGTGCATCCATCCTGCACAAGGTTTCGTTGCCGCCCGATGCCTTGGAGTATCTGCGTCTGTCGAACCCTTGGCTGGTGCGTCAGGTGGGTCATCACGATTTTGTTCTGCGCTTGATCCAGATTGCGCAGGTTCATGCGGATTCGCTGCAAGAAACCCGAAGCGGGCTTTTGTCGCTGCGGGCGCGGCAGATGCTGCGGGCGAGGTTTCGCCACAGCCAGACAATTGCAGCAAAGGCCTATCTTGGAGTCGAACGCTGTCCCTTCCCGATTTCAGATGCCCCTCCGCCGCCCGCCGACTTTGATCAGCGCAAGCCTGAAGCGGATGCGCATGTGATGGGCAGGGTCTCTGCCTTGTTGCGCAATGAGGGTCTGCAGGCTTGACCCATCTGCGCCAGCCGGAGGGTTGGGCGCAGATGACTTTGCGGAATTTGAGTGAAGCGTGGCGCCAGAAGAATCCGTCTTATTGTTCGGGAATGTATTCCTCACCGCCGCCCGAGTCGCCGCCACTGGTATCCTCATACCCGCCGGCATCGCCGCCGCTCGTGTCCTGGTACCCGCCGGCATCGCCGCTGCCGGTGTCTGACGATGTGTCAATGCAGACACCATCAATCATTTCGCCAATGCATTGCGGATCAGCGCTGGACCCGTCATCCACAGTGCCCTGATCGGCGGGCTGGTCCGAATAGCCTTGATCTTGCGCCGGATCTTCGGATGGCATCGGGTCTTCGGTTGCGGCGGCATCTTCTGTAGCTGACGGATCCTCGGACGCTGATGGATCCTCGGCCACGACTGGGTCTTCGGAGGCGGACGTGTCTTCGGTTGCAACCGGATCCCCATTCGACGAAGCGTCTTCTGTCATGGCGGGGTCTTCCGAAGTTGCGGGGTCTTCAGATGCTGCAGGCTCCTCGGATGGTGCCGGGTCTTCGCTGGCACTTGGGTCCTCGGCTGCGGTCTGGTCTTCGGTGGACATCGGGTCGGTGGATGCTGCGGGGTCTTCCGAGGCGGTTGGGTCCACTGCGGTTGCATCGGGGGCTGCGGCGCTGGCGTCGTCGTATAGCGAGGGGTCAGCGGCATCTCCGGCATCGGCCTCGGCGGCGGCCGCCGCATAGTCCGGGTCGCCCTGATCTGCGGTGAACGGGTCGGCGTCGTCAGCCGCCGAGTCCAGAGGCACCTCAAGCAAGGTCGGATCGTCGGCCGGGTCATAGACAACCTCGGTCTCGCCGTCTTGCCAGACCGAACCAGAGCCGCCCTCGACATAGCTGCCGTCGACCACTTGTTCGTCGTAGGAACTGTATTCGTAACTCGTCTCGCTGGTCATTTCGGAGACGAAGCTGGTTTCGGTGATCGTCTCTTGAATATAGGTCTCGGACCGTTCGTACGACGTGTAGATGTCCTGCGAATAGTAGCTGACATATTCGCTGTAGCTGTAGGTTTCGTAGCTGAAGCTGTTCCAGCTCGACAGGGTATAGACGTCGACCGGTTCGTAGAAATAGGTGGGCGTGATGTAGGTCGTGGCGCGGTAGGTGCGCCCATTCTTGCGGGTACCGCCGATGTTGTAGTCATTCGTACCACCGCCAAGGAAATAGGCGATGATCGTGTCGACATCCGCAGGTTTCTTGACCTGCCGTCCCAGAATGGTGCTGATCACGTCGCCCGGTTTCAGGCCGGCCAGTTTGCCGATGCCATCCGGCTTGACCGAGACGACCATGACGCCCTTCGCCCCTTTGGCCAATCTGAACTTGCGCGCGACCTCTTTGGTGACGGGCATGAGCACGGCCTTCAGCGCCTTGGAGACATAGGGCTTGGGCAGGGTTGATTTCTTGGGCGCCTTGGCTGCCGCCTCAGTCGGGTAAAGCATCACCGTGCTGCTGACGGGCATCATCACACCCAGTGTCAAGGCAATCGCCACCACGCGGGCGAGAAACGTCTGTATTCCGGACATATCGATCTTTCGTTGTTCCACCTGAAGAGCGGGCCGACCGCAGCTTCAAGACTTTGGCGGCCAGCCTATCCGGTGCGGCCTAACCTATTGGTTAATCGGCAACCGGCGTGCCCAGCAGATGCAATGGCCCAAGTGCCAGCCCTGTATTGGAAATATGTGTCAGAGGTTTGTGTCCTGCGTCAAGATGCCGGTTGATTTGCCCCTTGCAATGCGAAGCATTTGGCGAAACTTTTGCGGGATGGATGAACCAAGCCCCCCCGTTTCAGACGCCAGACTGCAATTGCGCATTCTTTTCGGGGAAGGCGCCATGCTGGGCCCAGGGAAGGCGCGTCTGCTGGAGGCGATCCGCGACACCGGCTCGATCTCGGCCGCCGGGCGGGCGATGGAGATGAGCTACAAGCGGGCCTGGATGCTGGTCGAAGAAATGAACGCCGCCTTTCAGGATCCGTTGGTGGACAGCACGCGGGGAGGTCCGGGCGGTGGCGGGGCGCGCGTGACAGAGGCGGGGCTTCGGGTGCTGGCGCTGTACCGCTCGGTTCAGGCGACGGCGGCGCTGGCGGCGTCAGAGGATATCGCGGCGCTGAAGGCGATGCTGCGGGGTCCGACCGGCGGGATCTAAACTGCGGCTACGGCAAAAATTTATACGGAATTGACGTTCAGGGCTGGTCCGTGCCGGAAGAATGACGTTAGTTGCCGAACAAAGGCCTGCGCCATGAAGCGGGGTCACAGGCATCCCGGACCTTCGTTGTGACGACCGAACGCCACCACATAAGACGACCTCTTGAGGTCATGGCCATCGCTGACGCCCACACAGTACGGGGTGGCTTGCGCACCTTGTGGCGCATGACGCGGATTGCGTTGATGACACCGTGGCAAGTGACTTTTGCCGTCGGTGCGACGCTGATTTCGGCGACCATGCAGCTGATCATCCCGCGTCTTCTGGGACGGGCGATCGACCAGACGCAGCTTCTGGCGGCGGGAACTCTGGACGCGACCAACGCCTTGTGGACGACCGCATGGGCCGTGCTGGCGGTGTCGTTTGTTCGAGGCGTGTTCACAACGTTTCAGAACTATTTCTCGGAGGCGGTGAACCACCATACCGGGGTGGAACTGCGCCTGCGCTACTATGAACAGGTCCAGCGGTTGAGCTTCGGCTTTCACGACTCGGTCCATTCCGGGGATCTGATCACGCTGGGGCTGCTGGACCTTGACGGTGCCCGACAGTTCTTTTCGACCGGGCTGGTGCGGTTGGTGCTGCTGACCGTGCTGATCGGCTTTGGCGGCACGATGCTGCTGCAGATCGACTGGCAACTGGGCCTGATGGCGCTGAGCTTTGTGCCTGTGGTCGGGTGGTTTTCCTCGGTGTCTCAGTTGCGGCTGCGGCTGACCTGGCGCGATTTGCAGGACCGCATGTCGGTGCTGAGCCGCGTGATGGAGGAGAACTTGGCCGGCATTCGCGTGGTGCGGGCATTTTCCGCTGGCGCGCATGAGATGACCAAGTTCGATGCGGCCTCGGCCAATGCCTTGGGGCTGGCGCATGAGCGGGTGGATATCCGCGTGCGGTCGACCGGGATCATGACGCTGTCGTTTCTGGCAGCGATGGGGCTGGTGCTTTGGGTTGGCGGTGAGAAGGTGATGGCCGGGCATATGTCAGTGGGCACGCTGACCTCGTTCCTGACCTTCATGACCATCCTGCAGATGCCGGTGCGGCAGTTGGGGCTGCTGGTGAATTCCTTCGCCAGAACCTCGACCTGCGGGGCGCGGGTTTTTGCCTTTCTGGACCTGCAGCCCGCGATTGCCGATGGGCCCAAGGCGAAGGATCTGGTGCTGGGCGATGCGGAGTTGCGCTTTGATGGGGTCGATTTCGCCTATCCCAATGCACCCGAGGCCAAGGTTCTGACGGGCCTGACCTTCACCGCCAAACGGGGTGAGACGATCGGCATCATCGGACCGCCCGGTTCGGGCAAATCAACGCTCGCTCACCTGATCCCACGCTTTTATGACGTGACGGCGGGGCGGATCATGGTGGATGGGCAGGATATCCGTGCGGTGACACTGGCCTCTTTGCGCAGGGCTGTATCGGTGGTGGCGCAGGATGTGTTCCTGTTCACCACCTCGTTGGAAAACAACATCGCCTATGCCGAACCCTTGGCCGAGGATGAGGCGATTGAAGAGGTCTCTTCGGATGCGCAGATTCACAGCCATATCACCGGGCTGAAATCCGGCTACCGGACGGTGGTGGGCGAGCGGGGGTCTTCGCTGTCTGGCGGGCAGCGGCAGCGAATGGCAATCGCGCGGTCCTTGCTGCCCAAGCCCTCGGTTCTGGTGTTTGACGACAGCACCGCAGCGGTGGATGCCAACACCGAGGCGCGTATCCGGACGGCTCTGGTCGAAGGCGCGTCAGATCGGGTGACCCTGATCATCGCTCACCGCTTGAACTCGCTGCTGCATGCCGACCGCATCCTGTTCCTCGACAAGGGCCGGGTGGTCGAACAGGGCAGCCATGCCGAGTTGTTGGCCTTGGGTGGCCGCTATCGGGCGCTCTATGACCTGCAAACCAGTGGCGCGGATCGGGAGGGGCTATGACCAACCAATCCTCAACCCAAGACTACCAATCCGACCGCGAGTCCGCGGCAGGTGCACCGACCTTGCGTGCCGTGGTGGGCAGTCACCGCATCGAAGAAGAGATGTTCGGCAAGGTATTCGACCCTCAGATCATCAAACGTATCGGCTTCTTCGTGAAGCCCTACCGGCGTGAGTTCATCATCTCGGTCGTGGCGGTGCTGATCTTCACGGTCACACAGCTGATGATCCCGATGATCATCCGCTATGCGATCGACTGGGGGGTGATACCGGGCAATATCGGCTTGCTGCATGCCGCGCTGATCGTCTTTGCCGTGGTGATCAGCATCAACTACGGCGCCAGCCATGTGCAGGAAACTGTGGTGGGCAAGGCGGCGGAGAATGTCCTGTTCGACATCCGCCGCGCCATGTTCGCCCATCTGCAAGACGTCTCGCTGTCCTTCATGGACAAGACCGAGGTGGGCCGCCTGATGTCGCGCCTGCAGGGCGATGTGGGGTCAATGCAGGAGTTTCTGGAAACCTCTGTCCTGTCGGTCGGCGATATCGTTCTGCTGTTCGGCATCATCACCCTGATGCTCTATCTCGATGTGCAGCTTGGCCTGATCACCCTGTCCGTCATGCCCGTCCTGTTCATCGCCCGCATCTTCTGGCTGCCGATGGCGAGAGAGGCTTTCATCAAGGCGCATGAGACGAACTCCGCCGTCAATGGCGCTTTGGCCGAGGGCATCCACGCCGTCCGCACCGTGCAGGGCATGGGGCGCGAGGCGCTGAATGCGAGGCTTTACGGTGACAAGGTGATGGCGAACCTTGGCACCAACCTCTGGGCGTCGAAGATCGCGCAGGTGTTGGTGCCGGTGGTCGATACGATGACCGGCTTTGCCATGGCGTTGGTCGTGGTGCTGGGGGGCGCGAAACTGCTGGGTCATACGCTGGATGTCGGCGTCATGGTGGCGTTCCTGTTCTTCATCCAGCGCTTCTTTGACCCGATCCGGTCTTTGACGATCCAGTACTCCGTGATGCAGCGCGCCATGGCATCGGGTCAGCGGCTGATCGAGGTGCTGGATGTGGATGTCTCGGTCAAAGACCGGCCTGATGCGGTGGACATAGGCGAAACGGACGGCTCGGTCGAGTTCCGGGATGTGACCTTTGGCTATGACAAACAGCAGATGGTGCTGAAGGACCTGTCGTTTCGGGTAGAGCCGGGTCAGACGGTGGCCTTGGTCGGCCCGACCGGATCGGGCAAATCCAGCGCCATGTCGCTGATCCACCGCTTTTATGACGTTACAGAGGGGCAGATTCTGGTCGGCGGCCATGACGTAAGAGATGTCACGCAAGCCTCGCTTGGCCGTCAAATCGCGATGGTTTTGCAAGAGCCGTTCCTGTTCACCGGGTCGGTGCTGGAGAATATTCGCTACAACAAAGAAGACGCGACACGAGAGCAGATCATTGCCGCTGCGACGGTGCTGGGCGCTGACCCGTTCATCCGCGCCTTGCCGCAAGGCTATGACACGGTGCTGGGCGAGCGGGGAGGCAGCTTGTCGACCGGGCAACGGCAGCTACTAAGCTTTGCACGCGCTTTGGTGGCGGATGCGAAGATTCTGGTTCTGGATGAGGCGACGGCCAGCATTGACAGTGCGACCGAGCAGATGATCCAGCGCGCTTTGGCAATCCTGCTGAAGGGCCGCACGGGTCTGGTCATCGCGCATCGGCTGGCAACCGTCAGAAATGCCGACAAGATCATGGTCCTGCAGGCTGGTCGGCTGGTGGAAAGCGGCACCCATGCCGAGTTGATCAGCAACGGTGGGCTCTATGCCGGCCTTTACCGGGCAAACTACGCAAGCTTCGACGATGTCGAAGCCCCTGCTTAACTGACGAGTAACTCTGTCATCATGCCCGAGGCAAGGTGGGGCATGTGATGGCAATGCAGCATCCAGCTTGCGGCCTCACCAGCATCAAGGGCTACCGTCACCTTGGCCATCGGCGGCACGAAAACCGTGTCTCGCAGCGCACCGGAAAAGCGACCCGATCCGGTATCGACGACCTGAAAGGAATGCCCATGCAAGTGCATCGGGTGGCCCATCATCGACATGTTGTGAAAGATGATCTCCAGCCGCTCGCCGCTTTTCGCGGTGACAGGGATGTGGTTGGCCCATGTGGCACCGTTGATTGTCCAGACATAGGGCTGCATGGCACGTAAGCATCCGGGCTGGGCCGCTGTCAGGTGACTTTGGCCGTTTGGGCAGCTTTCCAGTTCCAGGGCAGGAGTTCCGGGAGGCGAGAGACGACGAGACTTGGCATTCTTGCCAGCACATCTGCCAGCCAAGCCTGGGGATCGACATCGT
>CANBRQ010000012.1 GCA_947371955.1 Paracoccaceae bacterium
CTGGTGGAATACAACATGCTGGAAAGCCTGAAGCTGCCGCAGCCGGTGCCGCCGCTGACGATCCCGTATAATCGCCACAACTTCACCACGCAGATCTTCTGGGACAGCGACATTGGCAAATGGGTCGAGGCTGCCAGCTACGCTCTGTCGCACCGCCGCGATCCGATCATTGAAGCGCAGATCGAATCCATCGTCGATGATCTGGAAAAGGCTCAAGCCCCCGACGGTTACCTCAACTGCTGGTATCTGGAGCGCGAGCCGCAGAACCGCTGGACCAACCTGCGCGACAATCACGAGATGTACAACGCAGGCCACATGCTAGAAGGCGCGGTCGCCTATTTCCACGCCACTGGGCGCGACCGGATGATGCAGGTGATGATGCGCTACATGGACCATATCGGTACGGTCTTCGGCCCTAACCCCGGCCAGAAGCGCGGCTATTGCGGCCATCAGGAAATTGAACTGGCGCTGGTCAAGCTCTACCACGCCACGAAGCTGCGCAAATACCTCGACCTGGCGACCTATTTCATCAACGAACGTGGGGCCCGCCCGCACTACTTCGATATCGAACGCGAGGCGCGGGGCGAGCCTGCCGAAAGTTACGGTCAGGGCACCTATGAATACAACCAGTCCCACCTGCCGGTGCGTCAGCAGACCAAAGTCGTCGGCCACGCCGTGCGCGCCATGTACATGTACACGGCCATGGCCGACTTGGCCGCCGAACACGACGATGCCGGGCTGAAGAAAGCGTGTGAGACTCTATGGGCCGATGTCAACCGCACCCGAATGTATGTGACCGGCGGCTTTGGCCCCTCGGCTTCCAACGAGGGCTTCACCAAGGACTACGACCTGCCCAACGACACCGCCTATGCCGAGACCTGCGCATCAGTCGCCATGGTGTTCTGGGCGGCGCGGATGCTGAACCTCGACCTTGACAGCCAATATGCCGATATCCTGGAACTGGCGCTGTACAATACCTCTCTGGCGGGGCTCAGCCGCGACGGCACCCAGTATTTCTACGACAACAAGCTGGAATCCGACGGGTCGCACAAGCGGTGGGACTGGCACCCGTGCCCGTGCTGCACGATGAACGTGGCGCGACTGGTCGCCTCGATTGCCGGATATTTCTACGGCGTGGCGGAGAGTGAGATCGCCGTGCATCTGTACGGCGGGGCGAAGACCACCCTTCCCGTCGCGGGCGGCAAGGTCACCTTGACCGAGACGTCGAACTATCCGTGGTCGGGCGACATAGCGTTGACGGTGGACCCCGATGGCACCGGGGATTTCACGCTTTCCCTGCGCATCCCGGCTTGGGCCAAGGGCGCCTCGGCCAGTGTGAACGGCCAAGCCCAGTCGATGACCGTCGAACGCGGCTATCTGAAGATCACACGGGCCTGGGCAAAGGGCGATACCGTCAGCCTGACCCTGCCGATGACGCCGGAGCGCATCTATGCCCACCCCGACGTGCGCCAAGATGTCGGTCGCGCCGCCCTGCGCCGGGGGCCCTTGGTCTATTGCGTCGAACAGCAGGATATTGCGGGGCCGGTCGTGCGTGCCCGTCTGCCTTCCGATGCAAAGCTGACCGACGAATGGCGTGCCGATCTTCTGGGCGGCATCACCGTCATCAAGGCAGAAGGCCGCTTGGTCGATGTCAGCACTTGGGGCGAGGGGCTTTACCACACCAAACCGGCAGCGGACAAAGCCAGTCCCCTCATGGCCGTGCCTTATTACATCTGGTGCAACCGCGGGCCGAACCCGATGCAGGTCTGGCTCAAGGAATAAGACATGGCCTATGTCGAATTGACCCGTCTGTCGAAAAGCTTCGGTGCGTTTCAGGCGCTGCTGGACATCTCACTGCAAGTTGAGAAGGGCGAGTTCTGCGCCCTTCTCGGCCCTTCGGGCTGCGGCAAAAGCACTCTGTTGCGCCTGATTGCCGGGCTCGAGGATGTGACAGCCGGTGAAATCCGCATCAATGGCCGCGATGTCACCGATCTGGAACCGTCAGACCGCCGTATCGCCATGGTGTTCCAAAGCTACGCGCTTTACCCGCACATGACCGTGGCCGAAAACATCGCCTTCTCATTGGAAGCACACGGAGAGCCCAAGGTCAGCCGTCTGGCCAAGGCCGCCGAGGTGGCCAAGACCCTGCAACTGGATCACCTTCTGGACCGCAAACCCGCCCTTCTGTCGGGCGGCCAGCGCCAGCGTGTCGCCATCGGCCGCGCCCTTGTGCGCAACCCTGAGGTTTTCCTGTTCGATGAACCCCTGTCCAACCTTGACGCGATGCTGCGGGTACAGATGCGGATGGAACTGGCGAACCTGCATCACGATCTGGCCGCCACGATGATTTATGTGACCCATGACCAGATCGAGGCCATGACCATGGCCGACCGCATCGTCGTGCTGGATCAGGGCCGCATCCGTCAGGTCGGCGCGCCGATGGAGCTTTACAACCGCCCGGCGGATCGCTTCGTTGCGGCCTTCATCGGCTCACCCTCGATGAACTTCCTGCCCGCCACCCTGACGGGCACCGGCACCATGCTGACCCTCTCCCTGACCGGCGGCAAAGACCTGCGGCTGGAGCCACATCCTATCAGCCAGACCGGCGAGGTGGAGATTGGCGTACGGCCCGAACATGCAACCCTGACCCCGCCCGACGCGCCCGAGGCGCATGTGCTGGCAATCGTGAAGCTTGTGGAACGGCTGGGCAACCAAACCCTCGTCCATCTCAACACACCAAGCGGGATATTCACCCTGCAAGGGTCTGGCGACCTGATTGCCAAGGTCGGGGACGCGGTCGGGATCGTCTTCGACACCAGCCGCATTCATGTGTTCGGCTCGGACGGTCGGAGACTCTAGTCCGGATCCCCATTTCTTCAGGCGGCGCGACATGATGATCTGGTAGACGCCCTGCATCGGGAGGCCTCGGCGGCCGCGTCCGGTCAATACAATCCGATTCCGGCCCGGAAACGGCGAAAAGTATCAGCGATCTGCCAGTGTTGTAGTACAGTGCGCCGACCTGACGCGAAAACCTCCCGCTACGCCAAGGTCCAAAGGCAACGCGGAGTGACAGCAAAAACCGCGCCCAGAGTGCGGACTTGCCAAGGGAGGAAACGTGGATGAAGCCAGACCTCGAAGTGGTGCAAATTGAGCGTTCCCACTCGTTCAAAGCATGGGAATACGGCTATCCCTACTACACGGTCCGTTGGCATTTTTATCCGGAATACGAAATCCACCATGTCGTGGCGACCTCTGGCCGCACTTCGTCGGCGACTTCATTGGTGCGTTTGAGCCGGGCAATCTGCTGCTGACCGGACCGAACCTGCCGCACAACTGGGTCAGCGATGTTCCAGAAGGCGTCTTCGTGCCCCTGCGCTGCAATGTCGTGCAGTTTTCCGAAAACTTCATTCCGGATGCCAAGGAACTGCTGCCTGAACTCTCGGCATGCAATGACCTTCTGAACCTCAGCCGCAGGGGCGTCTTGTCCCACCCGTCCGCTGCCGCCCTGATTGCCCCTTGCTGGCTGAACTTGTCACCGCCCAAGGCATCCGCCGACTGGAGGTGTTCATCGGCGTGCTGGGTGTTCTCAGCCGGGCCAAGGACGCCAAAGTGCTCACCTCGACCAGGTGTCTGCCCGACCCTTCGGGCTTCATGTCGACCGGCATCAACGAGGCGCTGGCCCATATCAACGCCAACCTGACCCAACCCTTCGAGGAACCGGATATGGCCGACATTGCCGGCCTCAGTGTCTCGACGTTTTCCCGCAGTTTCCGCCGGCATACCGGCTTGGTTTTGGTCAAGTACGTCAACCGCCTGCGCATCAATCTGGCCTGTCAGCTTCCCATGGGGCCGGAACAGTTGAAGATCACGGACGTCTGCTTTTCGTCCGGCTTCAACAATACCTCGAACTTCAGCCGGCAGTTTCTGGCGCAAAAGGGCATGATGCCCTCTCGGTTCCGCGAGTTGCTGATGGAGAACCAAGGTGCCGCTGAAGCTGCGTAAGGCGATTATCGCGCCTTAGGGCGGGATGGGCAGGACTATCGCAAAGGCCAACCCAAAAGACGGCGTGTTTCCCGGGACCGTTGAGGGTTTGCCCGATGCACACCGAAATCTGATGGCCGTGGGGCGGTGGAACCATTGGGTTTCCCGGGCGTTACCCCTTTGCCGGAAGGCGGTCGAAGAACGGCCGGGCTGCGGTGACCCGCCCAGTATGGCTGACGGCATCAACGCGCGGTCGCTATGGAGGACGACATGAAGACCCTTTCGACCCTGACCAGCACCCCGGCGGTGGCCCCCCTGATGGGCGCCAATGCATTTGCAGCGCCCTCGGGCACCGTAGCTTTCCTGATGCCCGATAAGGCCTCGACCCTGCCTGAACAGCACGACCTCCCAGGTTTCAAGGCCCAGATGGCGAAGCTCCGCCCTGATTGCACTGTGGTCTTCCAAAACGCGACCGCCGATGCGACGCTGCAACAGCAACAGTTCAACTCGGTCATCGCGCAAGGCGCGAAGGTTATCGTGCTGGACCCTGTCGATTCGGCTGCTGTTGCCGCACTGGTCAGCCTGGCCAAAAGCCAAGGCATCAAGGTCATCGCCTATGACCGCCCGATCCCGAGGAAGGCGGCCGACTACTAAGTCTCCTTCCGCAACAAGGGCATTGGCAAAGCTATCGCTGTGTCTTTGATGGATCATCTCGAGAAGCTGGGCCTGCCAACTGACAAGGGCGGCGTTCTGCAGATCAACGGCTCGCCCACCGACGCGGCCGCCGGTCTGATCAAGGACGGCACCATGAAGGGATCGCGGCTTCCGGCTATAAGACGCTGGCCGAATTCGACACCCCCGATTGGGCGCCGCCGAAGGCACAGGAATGGGCGGCTGGCCAAGCCACCCGCTTTGACGCTGACATCATCGGTGTCGTGGCGGCCTTCAAGGCGGCAGGCGTGAACCCGGTTCCGCCCGTCGCCGACAATGACGCGACCATCGCGGCCCTGCAACTGATCATCGCAGGCGACAAGTACTGCTTGATCTCCAAGCCCTCCGAAATCGTCGCAGCCGCTGCCGCCCAACTGGCCGTGGCCTTCCTGAACGGCAAGACCCCGAAGGCCGAGATGAGCCTGTACGACACCCCCTCGCAGCCGTTCACGCCGGCCGTCGTAACACGTGAAAACCTGAAGGCGGAAATCATCGACAAGGGCATGAACACCGCTGCCGAACTTTGCGTTGACCGCTACGCCGCAGGTTAGGCAGAACTTGGCATCAAGCGACCTTGCGATACGTCGCCCGGCCTTTCCCTCCCATGGCGACCAGGCGGCACCCTTTTGAAATAGCTGCGCCATGACCACCGCCAAGATCCCCACCGGCGAGCTTTTGCTAAGCCTGCGGGGCATCTGGCATCTCCAAGAACTTCGGCGCGGTATCCGCGCTGAGCGGCATCGAACTGGACTTCCATGCCGGGGAAGTCGTGACGCTTGTGGGCGACAACGGTGCCGGCAAATCCACTCTGGCCAAGGTGCAGGCCGGTGTGCATCAGCCGACCTGTCGTAGCATCTCGTATCGTGCCAAGCCTGTCAGCCTCAGCCGCCCATCCGCCGCATTTGAACTGGGAATTGCCACGGTGTCTTAAGACCTTGCCCTGTGTGAGAACCTTGACGCGGTGGCCAATCTCTTTCTGGGGCAGGAACTGAACCCCTTGCGCAGCGACGACGTCGCGATGGAGGTCCGGGCCTGGACCCTGCTTAACGAACTCGCCGCCCGCATCCCTTCGGTGCGCGAACTCATCGCCTCTCTGTCGGGTGGCCAGCGCCAGACGGTGGCTATTGCCCGCTCGCTGCTGCTGAACCCGCAGATCACCTGCTGGACGAACCCACTGCCGCCTTGGGTGTTGCGCAGACCGCCGAGGTTCTGAACCTTGTCGATCGCGTCCGCGGCAAGGGATTGGGCGTCATCATGATCAGCCACAACATGGCCGAAGTGCGTGCCGTGGCTTACCGGATCGTCGTACTGCAGTTGGGGCGCAACAATGGGGTGTTCACGCCTGAAGCCTCGAACCATGACCTTGTGGGTGCACCACCGGAGCGATCCACAATGCGGTTTCGCGCCGTGAAAGCCGTATCGCGCAGGAAGCGAAATGACCGATCCCAAGAAGCCAACCCTGAACCGCGCCGACACCCGCGTTACCCACGCGACCGGCCTTGCAGGCACCATCTGGGCCTTCATTGACCAATTGACATCCGGCGATCTCGGGTCTTTGCCGGTCATTGTCGGGCTGGTGATCCTGATCGTTGGTTTGCAAGCCAACGCCAAACGCCGTGCTGCCAATCTTTCCGCGGGCTCCACCAGCGGGCTGACGCTGAAAGCTGCTCGGACCGCCATCGGGCTTCTGGCCGTGATCCCTTTACCTCAACCTTGGCCGGGGCGTGCTGTGGATGTTCGCGCTGTTCGCGGCGCTTGTCCTCATCATGAACTCCGCCTTCACCCGCACCAAATGGGGCCGGTCCATGAAAGCTGTCGGCGGCAATGCCGAGGCCGCCCGCCGCGCGGGTGTCAACGTGCGCGGCACCTACATTAGCGCCGTCATGCTCTGCCCCAGCTTCGCGGCCCGCGGCGGTGTCCTGTCCTCGGCGTGTCTCGCCTCGGCCAGCCAGCAGGCGGGCACCGGAGACGTCAACATCAACACTATCGCAGCGGCGGTCCTCGGGGGCACCTCGCTGTTTGGCGGGCATAGCACCGCGTTTTCGGTGCTGTTGGGCAGAATCGTCATCCAGTCCATCGCCAAAGGTTTGACCCTGCTGAACCTCTCGTTCTGGCTTCGCTACATGATCACCGGCGGAGTTCTTGCGATTGCCGTCATCGTTGACAGTCTGGCGCGCCAAAGCCGCGTCTCGCACGGCCGGGCTTAGTCTGGCGTGTTGAAGGAGAAGAACATGTCGGACGAACTGAACGGCAAGGTCGTCGCCATAACGGGTGCCGCCTCTGGCATCGTGCTGGCAAGTGCCAGAACGCTGCTGAATGCCGGAGCGACCGTGTTTCTTGTCGACCGGGCCGAGGACAGGCTGGCCAGACTTTGCGCCGAACTTGGCCCCAGGGCGCGCACTCTGGTGGTGGATTTGCTGAACCCCACCTCTTTTGCAGCCATGCTGCCTGCCATTCTCGACAAGGCAGGCTATCTGGACATCTTCCACGCCAATGCTGGCGCCTATCTCGGCGGCCCGGTCGTCGAGGGCGATCCGGATGTCTGGGACTGCGTGCTGAACGTCAACACCGCCTTCCGGTCGATCCATACCGTCTTGCCGCATTTGGTGGAACGTGGCAGCGGTGACATCATCGTCACCAGCTCGATCGCTGGCATCGTTCCGGTGGTATGGGAGTCGATTTACACCGCCTCCAAGTTCGCGGTGCAGGCCTTTGTCCATACCGTCCGCCGTGAAGTCGCCAAGCGCGGCATCCGCGTCGGCGCGGTGTGTCCCGGTCCGGTGGTGACTGCGTTGCTGGATGACTGGCCGAAAGCCAAGCTGGAAGACGCGCTTGCCGATGGCAGCCTGATGCAGCCCGTCAAGGTGGCCGAGGCCGTGTTGTTCATGCTGACCCACCCCCGCGCCGGCCCAGCGGATTTTGATCAGCGGCGGCGCGGGCAGCCATGATCCGGCGCGCCAGATCCTTGCCGAGGCCACGGGCATCCCAGTTTTCACCACGGAAGCCGAAGAGCCGGTTCTGCCCGGCTCCGCCATTCTTGGCGGCGTTGCCGGCGGGCAGCTTGCCGATGTTCGGGCGGTCATCGCCGGCATGTCGCGGGCACGGGGCAGCCTTCCCCCGGCAACCGGGGCGGTGCGCGACCGGCACAAGCTGGGCTATGCAGCCTTCGAAAGCCTGCAACAAGCGGCGCGCGCAATCCAAAGGCCCGCTCTTGCCAGCGGCCATTCAAGCTTTTTCGGAGATGCGGTTTGGTCCGCTATGGGCTTGGCCGGAAGGCAGAATCCTGCCATCCTCCATCTCAACGATGCGGTCCGCGATGTCGAGAATGCGGTTGTCGTGCGTCACCATCAGCACGGTCATCCGCCGCTCTGCCGCGAGCCTTTGCATAAGTTCCATCACGTCGCGCCCGGTCTTGCTGTCAAGCGCAGCGGTGGGTTCGTCGGCCAGCAGCAGTTCCGGCCGGCCCACCAGCGCACGGGCGACGGCAGCGCGCTGTTTTTGCCCGCCAGAGATCTGGTCCTGCCGCTTGTCGGCATGCTCAGCAAGCCCCACGGCCTCCAGAACCTCCATGCAGCGCTCGCGCGTGTCGGCGCGGCCCGACTCTCCGCGCACCTCAAGCCCCATGCGGACATTCTGTAGCACCGTCAGGCTCCGGTGCAGGTTGTGGTGCTGAAACACAAAGCCGGCCCGGCGGCGGCTTTGCACCATCACGGCCTCGGACGCCCCCTTCAGCTCCTGGCCCAGCACGACAACCGAACCCGCCATGACCGAGCGCAGGGCGCCGATCAGGGTCAGCAAGGTGGTCTTGCCGCAGCCTGAGGGGCCCATCAGGAAGGTTGTCTTGCCGGCTTCCACAGTCAGGTTCAGATCGCGCAGCACGGGGCGTTTCAGGGAATCCTCCCCATACCAATGCTCAAGATGCGTCAGCACAATGGCTGGCACTGGCAAGAGATCCGGCATCAAAACACCTCAGCCGGATCGGCGCTATAGATGCGCCGCATCGCAATGCTTCCGGCGACGGCGCACATCACCGCCGTCAGGCCGAACACCAGAGCAATCCGGTCAAAGGTCATCGACATCGACATCGAAACCGCCGCCCCCACCACTCGGTAAAGCCCCAGCGAGATCAGAAGGGCCGGAAAATACCCCGCGAGGGTCAGGATGGCGGATTGTTCCAGAACGATGCCCAAGAGGAAACGGTTGGAAAAGCCGATGGCCTTGAAGGTGGCATATTCGCTGAGGTGGTCCTGAACGTCGCTTGACAGGATCTGCACGACGATCACGGCACCGACAAACAGTCCCACGATCACGCCGAACGAAAAGACGATGGCAATCGGGCTTTCCACCCGCAGAATATCCCGGGTCAGGCCGATGAAACCGGACATGGTCCAGACCTTGACCTCGGTCGGGCCCATCACCGCGGTGATCGTGTCGGCAAGGCCTTGCGCATCAACGCCGGGGGATACGGTGATCAGGCCCATGTTGATGACACCCGCCGGGCGCGTCGGCACCAAATGCAGGAATGTCTCGGTCGAGACGATGGCGATCGCTTCGGTCCCGAAACTGGCACCGAATTTGAAGGTGCCCACGGCGGTGGCGGTCTGGCCGCCCAGTTTGACCGTTGGTTGATCGCCAGCCTTGATCTTGCCGAAGAAGGTGGTGAAATCGCCGCGAGAGCCTTCGTCGACCAGAAAGCTGTTCAGCACCCGAAGCGATGGCATCTTGGCGTCCAGATCCGGATCGTTGAAGACGCGCTGATCCGTCGGCACGCCGAAGACCACGATCTGGCCCACGGTACCGTCTGATGGCTTAGTCCAGCTGAGTGTGCCTATATAGACCTCGGCAAAGCCCGCCACGCCGTCAACGCCCGCCGCCTGGACCAGCCGCCTGCGTGAGAACGAGCCAGAATCGGGAACTATGCCCTTGGCAGAACCGCTCATCACCACCAGATCGGCGAAGAACTTCTTGTGTATGGTGACGGTGGCATCAAAGAGCATGTTCATGAAGCCCAGTTGCATGAAGACCAGCATCACCGCGAAGCCCACGCCGGCAGAGGCCACGACGAACCGCGACGTGCTGTGGGTCAACTGCAACCATCCCAGGGGTGTCCGGCCGCTAAGCATCAGGCTTCTCCAGCGTGTTGAAGGTTGCGACGACCTGCAGGCCTGAAAGGTTCTTCGTGGCGGCTGAAGAGGCCTCATCCAGCCGCAGCCAGACCTCGACCACGCGGGCATCGACCACGGCGGCGGGATCGGTCGACAGGATCGACTGGTCCGAAATCCGCACGCCGATCCGCGTCACCTGCCCGGTCAGGGTGGAGGGCAACGCGCGGGATGTGACCGCAGCGATCTGGTCTATCGCCACCTTAGCGATGTCGGATTCGTAAACCTCGGCCCGCACCTCCATCACACTTGTATCGGCAATCTCGGCGAAGCCATCATTGCCAATCTGCTCGCCCGCCTTGCCGAAGACAGCCAGAATGCGTCCGTTGATGGGCGCGCGGATGAAGGACTTGGCGTAGTCCGCTTCCGAGTTCTCCAGCGCGGCCACGGCAGCTTTCAGCTGCGCTTGCGCACTTGCCTCATCCAGCCGCAGCCCGTCCTTGGACCGCATCCTGGTGCGATCCAGCTGGATCTGGGTGTTCTTCAGATTGTACTTGGCGGCCTCGACATTCAGCCGCAGATCGGACAAGGCGGTGTCCTGATACAGGCCCGAGTTCTTGAGCTTGGTCTTGTTGTCCAGTTCCAATTCGGCCTTTTGCAACGCCACATCCTGCTGATCAACCTGCGCCGCCAGCTGACGTTCAGACGAATCGAGATCAGCCGATTTCGCCGCAAGGGCAGCCCGCTGGACCTCAACATTCGCCTCGGCCTGGGCCAGCAGGGCGCGGGAGACGGGCTCGGTGTCCAGCACGGCAAGGACATCGCCGGCCTTGACCTCTTGCCCGTCGACGACCTTGATCGTGGCGATGCGTCCGGCGTCCTGTCCGGTCGGCCCGGCGATGGTCAAAAGGTTCGACACCGGCAGAACCTGCCCAAGCGCCTTGACGCGGTTCTCCACCACGGGCAGCGTCACTTCGGTTTCGCTCTGCGGCTTGGCAGCGGGCAGGTTCAGATAGATCACGCCCGTGGCGACCGCGGCGGCGCCCAGCAATCCAAGAGCGATCCACGATCCGGACTTGGGCCGTTCGGTTTTGACGGGATCTGTCATATTGCACCTTCGCGCAGTTTGTCATGTGCGGTTTCCCGCTGCATCGGCAAGTCGATCGTCACGACAAGCCCGGTGGGGTCATTCCCGCTCAGGACAAGGGTTCCGCCGTGCCGGACGATCACGTCGTGCGCAATGCTAAGGCCAAGACCGAACCCGTTAGGACTTTGGGGCGCGCCGAGACGAACTGTCTCGATCCGGGAAAACGGCTCCAGAATGGCCTCGCGCAGATGTTCTGGAATACCGGGCCCGTTGTCGCGGATTTCGATCCGCACGTGGCCTTCCGCGCCCGACCGCACCGCGACCGTCGTGGTTGTCGCAAACTTCGCGGCGTTCCCGACGAGATTGTCGAGCGCCCGCCGCATCAACTGCAGGTCACAGATCGCGAACAACTGATCCGGCCCGAGATAGGCCATGTCGTGGCCTTGGTCGGCGTATTCTTCCACGATCGTTCCCGTCAGGCCCGCAAGATTGACTTCTTCGAAGCGCAGGGTCACGCGGTCGGCGCGCAGATATTCCAGTGCGTCATCGATCATGGTTTGCAACACCAGAATATCGCGTTCAATCGCACTGGTGGTTTCTGAAGGCGGCAAAAGCTCGGTCCGCAGGCGCATGCGGGTCAACGGGGTCCGCATGTCATGCCCGATGGAGGCAAGGGCATGGGACCGGTCGGCCATCAGCTTCTTCAGCCGCCCGCGCATCTGGTTGAAGGCCTCTGCCAGACGCCGCACCTCAACCGGACCGGACGGCACCAGTGGCGGCGTCTCCATGTCGGCAGAGAATTGGTCAACGCCCTGCGCCAGACGCCGGATCGGCGAGACCAGAGTTGTCCCCGCCCAAAGGGACAAGAAGGCCAGCGGCAGGCCGAAGATCAACAAGCCAAGCAGGGCGACAACGCGAGGAAAACTCTGCACAAAGCCATCACTGCGCGGTTCGAAGACCAGCCACTTCTCAGGCCCCAGTCTTGCGGCCACAGCGACGATCTCGGCACCCGGGGCGTTCAGAAAAGGCCGGCCCTTCAAGGGATAGACCCTGATCTTGTCCTGCCAGACCATGGGCAGTTCCTCGATGATCTGATTTGTGATCTCGGTCTCGAAGGCCGACAAAGGCGTACTGTCCGGCAAGTGGTCCACCACGCGAAACCGCGGATCAACCGCGCCAAGCGACCCCAGCCGTTGCTGCAATTCAACGACATCCTGCGACAGGTTCAGCCGAAGCACGGTGATCATCGGATCCGACAGGTTCAACACCAGCGCCACCCTTCCGCCACCGGTCTTGGAGGTTGACAGGTCGACGGTCGCTGCCGTGATGATCTGGGCACCGATCTGGGTCAGCAGCAAAAGGGCTGCCAACTGCCCGCGGATCGGCCAGCCCAGCGGATTGAATCGGTTCATGTCGGAATCACCGTGACGTCAGGGGTGAAAACATAGCCGCTGTGACGGACGGTCTTGATCAGCGACGGTGAGGTTGAAAAGGGTTCGACCTTGCTGCGCACGCGGCTGACCATTGTGTCGACACCCCGGTCATAGGGCTCGACCTTGCGGCCCTGCGCCATCAGCATCAGCTTGTCGCGGCTCAGCACCTCGCCATTGTGCTCGCAGAAGATGCGCAGGATTTCGAACTCGGCCGAGGTCAGATCGACGCGGGTTCCGTCCGGGTCGGTCAACTCGCGGCTGCGGGTGTTCAGATGCCAACCGACGAACTTGTACCCTGCAACCGGCGGCTTCGGCCCGTTCAGATTGGGTCCGGTGCGGCGCAAGACGGCCTTGATGCGGGCGATCAGCTCGCGCGTCGAGAAGGGTTTGGTCACATAATCGTCCGCGCCAAGATCAAGCCCGCTGATCCGGTCGCGTTCCTCGGTCATGGCCGTCATCATGATGATCGGCACGGGATGGGCGGCGCGGATGCGGCGGGCGATGGCCGTGCCCGACTCCCCGGGCAGCAGCAGATCCAGAAGGATAAGGTCGGGCGGATCGAACTCCAGCACTTGGAATACGTTCGTGCCGCCGTCGAGATGGGTCGTCCGAAAGCCCCCGCGCTCCAGCGCCGCCGAAACCAGCGCCGCAATCTCGGAGTCGTCTTCGACCAGAAGGATGTGGGTTTGCGTTGTCATGCCGCTAATCTGCGGGTCCGAGGCCGCGAAGTCACGGGGCCGATTTTGTCAATTTGTTACTCCAATCCCAATACGCTGGTTCAGCAACAATTCGTAATTTTTTCAGGGGTTTGTTGGAAGACTGCTAACAGCGATAATGCGGCAGCGTCAGCGGTCTTGTGTGGGCGACTGGCGCGGTGCTTTCGGTATCAACGTCCAAATGGCCTCGTCCTGAACGCGATGCAGATGTCAAAGCAATGTATTTCGGCGCTGACCGCCCGACCTCTGCGCACTGCCGCAGACACGAAGCTTGTAACCGCTGCCTCGACACCCGCGTTTGACTCGGCAGTTCAATACCGCGCCTTGTTTGCGGGGCAGGACCTGAATCTCTTGATCAACCAGCGCGACGGCAGCTATCTGATTGCCCATCGTTCGACCCAACGTCAGGCGACATTGGCGGGACAAAGGGCAGACCAATTGGCAAAGTCTCTCGACCGGATCTCCCTGAATTTTCGCGATCTGAGCGACCCCAAGGCCGAGTTGCGTTTCGTGCGACTGGTCGAGGTGGTTTTGGAAGGATTTCTGGAGTTGGACGAAATTCTTTCATCCTGGCGCAAACCCAGTCGGTAAGCCTTACACATATACGGCACTATTTCGTGCTTCATTCATTTGCAGGCCTGCCGAATCTCGGCAATCCTTGCGTCAATCTCCTGTTCGTAGCTGCCATTCACGATGCTTTTCCGATCCCGGAAGTCATTATGAATCGCACCGCCGATCAATCCATCCGGAGCGACATATCCAGCCATCACCCGGGCTTTTTTGAACTGGTTTGGCCGCAATGCCTCCAGCGAGGCGATCTGACCTTCAAGGTCGGCGCAATTCGCAGGCTGGGCCAAAGCGGCCTTGTCTTCGGCGGAGATTGCCGCGCAGCCCGCCAGCAAAAGCAGGCACATAAGCACCTTGTGGAACGGATGTCTCATGGCTCCCTCATCGCAGCAGGGTCAGGTTTTGGCCATCGCTGCCCTGGCCCTCGAACCCGCCATCGACTGGGCGAAAAGTGATGCATCCCGGCCCTTTTCCCTGCGGCATGCCTTCCAGACAGATCGTATCGCCGACACTGCGCCAAGCGATCGCTTGCGACATGATCGCCACCGCCATCTTGCCCGTTCCGTCCGGGTTCAGGGTCAGACGCAGATTTGGGCCGTCCGGCAGTTTGGCCTGCCAGGGCTTCCCGTCGGCAATCACTGTGGCATAGTTTTCGGCATGTCCTATGGCAGGCAGTTGAATGGCCACCGTCGCGACGAGGCCGATTGCGAGGCGCTTCATTTCGGTTCCCCTTTTCTGAAAAGTCTGATGGGGTCCGCCACTGTGGCGGGCCCACCCCGCCACATCACGGCAGGAAAAACGCCCTTATGGCGTAAAGACCGCTGAAAATTGCGATCAGCACTGAGACATAGAAGATCCTGCGCGCGGATCGATTGATGGGCGGTGCCGGTTTGCCAAACTGAAGTCTTGGATTGGATTTCATAGTAGTTCCTTTGACCCTGATCCAACGGATTGGCACGATTTGCGCAGATCACCGCGCGTGGCGGAAAGGCTGCCCTCTGTTCCGCGAGAGCAGGAAAGCAGAACCACGCGCAAGGATCACGGGCTGATGTTTTACAATAGTTTGCTGGCGTCTGAGTTTGGAGCGGAAAACTTTTGACAATAATCTGCGGCGTGACAGTCGCCCGTCCGCCTGACAGGTAATCGGCATGTGTCGCCACGCGGCCAACCGTCGGGGCAGTTCAGGAAAGCCGCTGACGTGTCCCCGTGGGTCGTCTGGGATGGAGATGTCGGTTCATGAAGGTCCTCGGACTGCTTTCGCTGTGTTCGGTTGCCGCACTGGCTGGGTGCATGGCGGCGGAAACGGCCGATACATCGCCTCCCGCCACGACCCCGGCGACCTATGTGCATGGCGGCACGGCACGCCTTGAAGAGATAGGCCTGCAGGCTTGGTGGCAGGAGTTTCGCGACCCGCAGTTGAATGCCCTGATGGCGCGTGGGCTGGCCCAGAACCTTGACATCGCGACTGCTCTTGCCCGTGTCCGCAAATCCGAGGCTGACCTGAGGACAACCGGTCTGAACGACCAGATTGATGGCAGCCTGAGGGGGCAGACCGCGCATGGCGTTGATGAGACCTATTCAAAGGCCGTCACCACGGCCTCGTCCGGCTCGTTGTCGGCAAGCTATGTGTTTGATCTGTTCGGTGGAGTGGCCCGAACGCAAGAGCGGGCCCGCACGGTGCGCGATGCCGCTGTCCATGACGTCGCAACCGCACGGCTCGCGATGGAGGCGTCAATCGTCGGCCGCTACATCGACATCCGCTACGATCAGGATGTGCTGGAACTGACCCATCAGACCATTGCAAGCCGCGAGAAGACCTTGCACCTGGTGACGGAACAAGCCAGCTTCGGCTCCGCTTCGGACCTGGATGTGGCAAGCGCCAAGGCCGATCTGGACACGGCGCGATCCTCGCTTCCCACGCTGATCGGCGATTTCGAGGCGAATGTGTTTGCCCTTGCCACGCTTTTGGATGAACCGGCGGGGCCGTTGATGACACGCCTGCAATACGGCGGACCCCAGCCCCGGCCCGTTGCAGGGCATGACATCGGCGTGCCAACTGACCTTCTGCGCAATCGCCCGGATGTCCGCGCCGCCGAAAGCCGTCTGTTGTCCGAGACCGCGGCCATCGGCGTGGCGCAGGCCGATCTTTACCCTTCGCTGAAGCTTTCCGGGACAATCACCCGGCAGGATGCCAGCAGCTGGCAATTCGGCCCGGTCCTCAGCCTGCCGCTGTTCAACTACGGTCGGCTGACGGCCAAGGTTGAAGGTGCGCGGTCCAATGCGGAAATCGCCCGGCTTGAGTGGAAGAACGCCATCCTGTCAGCCGTCGAAGATGTGCAGAAGACTCAAAGCGCCTACACGGCCTATCGCCGCCAGACCAAGAGCCTGTCCGAGGTTGTGGCCTCAACCGACCGGGTTCGGGTGCTGTCACAGGAAACCTATCGGCAGGGGGCTGCCACGTTGCTTGACCTGCTGGATGCAGAACGGCGCTATACCTCGGCCCGTCAATCGCTGTCACAATCGCTTCGGCAAGAGGCAACCAGTTGGGCGAAGCTTCAGGTTGCCGTTGGTCGTGGTGCCGTGGCGGACTGAGACAGCTTAAGTTGCGCCCTATACCTGACGCCTGTTTTGCCATTCGGCAGGCGTGGCAGTGCTGTCATTCTCCTCGGTCATGAGGATGCCTTTAGGGCTTCGCAAGATTTCGCAAGGCGGGTGATCATCCCCGAGGACGTACCGTGTCTTGATGTCGTTCAGATGCGCGCTGGCCGCCTTTCCGTTGAGAATCGGCAGGCAAGTCGGGCCATAGAGGTCGCTGATCGTGGCGGCGGGAGTTTGGGGCTGGTGACGGGTCTGGCGCAGGATCACCATGATCAGGGCAAACCGATCCGCAGGCAGCAAAGCGGCCAATGCCATGCGCCCGGGATAGAAGCTTTCGGTCAGGGCCCCTTCGGCCCGGATCAGCGAGTGGCGCGGCAGCAAAATATTGTGATAGGTGATCTGCTTCATGCCGCGCGCCACTCGGGCGCCATGGCCCCAATCGGCCAGATGCCGCGCCCGGATCAGGGCACCACCAAGCAGAACTCCATGCTGCGGCGACAGAGTCAGGTCGCGCCGGTTGCCAAAGCGTCCGGCCGCCAGTCGGATCGGGCGCAGGTGCGGCTGGTCACGCAACGCTGCTGCAGAAGCATGACGCCTTCCATGCCAAAGCACCGGTTGGTCACCCTGTGCCGTCACGACCAGATCGCCCACCGCGATATCCTCAACAGCGCGCTCTCCGCTGGGGGTCAGGATGTTCGTGCCTTGCGCAAAGCACGGGATCCCCATGGCGTGCAGCTTGCCGTGCATGGCGGCTGCGGCAGGAGAAAGGCCCACGACCGTGACCTGTGTCCCGTCGGGAAACTTCAGAACCGCATTGCCATGGCCATCATCGCCGATCATGACGTCGAAGGCCTTGACCGGATCGCCATTGGCATTCGTCAGATCCGAGACGTCGAACTGATCATTGGTCAGCCCCTCGTGGTCGGCGTCACCAAGATCAAAATCGGTGATCGTGTCATGGCCCGACGCCGTCATGAATCGCAGCACGTCGTCGCCGGTGCCGCCGGTCAGCGCATCATCGCCTGCGCCGCCCTGCAAGGTGTCGTTCCCGGCACCACCCTCCAGACTGTCATTGCCGGCATCGCCGCGCAGCACATCCCGCCCGTCACCGCCCGCCAGAGTGTCATTGCCGCCGCCGCCCTCCACCGTGTCCTGACCCGCGCCGCTGGTCAACACGTTGGCGCCAGCGTCGCCCGTCAGGCTGTCGGAATAGCCCGAACCCGTCACATTCTCGACGCTGGTCAGCGTGTCGCCCTGCGCATCGCCGCCGGAATTCGCATTGCCGGTGAGATTGACGCTGACACCGGCGGTCGAGGCAGAGTAGTCGGCCGTGTCGGTCCCTGAGCCGCCCTCAAACGAGTCACTTCCTGCCCCACCGGACAGGATGTCGTTGCCGTCGCCTCCTGACACCAGATCGTCGCCATCTCCGCCCAAGACGACGTCATTATCCGCGCCGCCATAGACGAGATCGTTGCCCGAGCCACCATAAAGCGTGTCGCTTCCGGCAGCGCCGTAGGCCAGATCATTGCCGGCATCAGACGAAAGCACGTCATTCCCGGCGCCGCCCAGAACGGTGTCGTCGCCAGCCCCGCCATAGATCGTGTCGTTCCCCGCCGCGCCATCCAGCAGATTGGCACCGGAATCCCCGGTCAGACTGTCATCATAAGCAGACCCGGTGATGTTCTCGATCCCGGTCAGGGTATCGCCCGCCGCATCGCCGCCCGATCCCGATCCAGACGCCAGATTGACAGTGACGCCTGAGGTCGAGACCGAATACACTGCTGTGTCCGTTCCGGTGCCTCCGATCAGGGAGTCAGCGCCCGTGCCTCCGACCAAAGTGTCATTGCCGGTGCCGCCGTCCAGCGTGTCGGTATTGCCCGCGCCGTACAGCGCATCATTGCCCGTGCCACCATAAAGCTGGTCATTGGTATTGGCGCCTGTGATCGCATCATTGCCGGCATCGCCGTAAAGCTGATCACCCCAAATGCTGTCTTCGTCCAGCGTCGCGATGACGTCGTCGCCGTCACCGCCATAGGCCGTATCCAAGCCCTGTCTGACTGTGACGGTATCGTTGCCCGCCGCACCGTAGACTAGATCACTGTCGCCCGGCCCCTGACCCGAGCCTGTGAAGACGTCATTGCCATCGCCAAGGTCGATGGTATCTGCCCCGCCACCCACGGTGCCGCCAAAGACTTCATCGGTGACTGTGTCATCCCCGGCGCCGGCTTGAATGCTGTCAGCCCCGTAGCCGCCCGAGATCGTATCATTGCCAGTGCCGCCATAGAGCGTGTCCGACCCGCCCGCGCCTGCGATCGCGTCAGCGCCATCACCGCCGAAAAGCGTGGTCGCGTAGCCTCCCGCTGTCAGCGTGTCGGCATAGGCCGAGCCAATGACGCCATCGACGCCGGTCAGCGTATCGCCCTGCGCATCGCCGCCGATTCCGCTGCCGGTGACAAGGTTGACGCTGACGCCCGCGCCAGAACTGCTGTAATCCGCCGTATCGTTGCCCGTCCCGCCATCCAGACTGTCCCCACCCGCGCCACCGGCCAGGGTGTCGTTGCCCGCCCCGCCGGACAGTGTGTTGGCCCCGGCATTGCCCGTCAGAGTGTCGCCATAGGCCGAGCCGGTGATATTCTCCACCCCGTTCAGCGTGTCGCCAGCCGCATCTCCGCCCGTGCCCTGACCTGTCAAGAGATTGACGGTGACCCCGGTTGTAGATCCCGAGTAATCCGCCGTGTCTGTCCCGGTGCCGCCATCGACGGTGTCTGCCCCGCTGCCGCCGATCAGAATGTCATTGCCGTCGCCGCCAGAGAGAAGATCGTTGCCAGCGCCACCCGCCAAACTGTCATTCCCGGTTCCACCGAGCAGCGTGTTGGCCCCCGAACCGCCCGTGAGTGTGTCATTGCCTGCCCCGCCATCGACACTGACTGCTGCCGTGGTCGTGTCGGCGTTGAAGGCGTCATTCTGACCTGTCAGCGTAAAATTCTCGATCTGGCTGAACGCGGCCGAGTTGCCCGCCGCCGTGGCCGTCCCCGCCTCGTTCCCCGTTAGCGTGACCGTCACCGCCGAGGTCAGGGCGGACATGTCCAGTCTGTCACCCGTAGCCTCGCCCGTCTCGCCTCCGACGATGGTGTCAGTTCCGAACCCGTTGGCCAGCACGAACCGGTCATCGCCGTCGCCGCCTGACATGCTGTCATTGCCGGCCCCCGCCAGCAGCACGTCATTGCCGGCCCCGCCATCGATCATGTCCGACCCCGCGCCACCTGACAGCGTATCCGCGCCAAGACCGCCGTACAGCGAGTCATTGCCTGAGCCGGCAGCAATGCTGTCGGCCGCCGTTCCAGCGTAAAGCAGGATGCTGTCGGCGTTCCAGAACAGGTAATCGCCGAAATTCGACCCGTGGATTTCCTCAATCGCCGAAAACGTGATGTATCCGTCACCCGAGGCTGCCCCGGACAGATCCATCACATCATAGCCCACGCCGCCGTCCAGCGTGGCATTGCCGGTGTCGAAGAAATCTAGTGTATCGTTGCCGTCGCCGCCGTACAGCAGGTCATTGCCGGCATTGCCGTTCAACAGGTCATCGCCGGCGTCGCCATAGACGATGTCATTGCCGTCGCCGCCATACTCAAAGTCATTCCCCGATCCGCCATGCAGCGTATCTTTGCCAGTGCCGCCATAGATCTGATCCAGCCCACTGCCGCCAGTGATGCTGTCCTGACCGCCCGCCCCATAGTAGGTCATGCCCCCGGTGTCCGAGGCGCCCGAGATCGTGTCGTCGTATTCGGTCAGGCTGATTTGCTCGATATGGGTGAACTTGCCCGAACCCGTTGTGCCAGCGAAGGCATAAGACCCCGCACCTGCGCCTGACAGCGTGACCCCGATGCCAAGCGTCGAACTGTAGTTGCCGAAGGCGATCAGGTCATTGTCGGCAGAGGTGCCGCCATCGATGCTGTCATAGTTATGGTCGTCGGTGATAAGGAACGTGTCATTGCCCAGACCGCCGTACAGCGTGTCGCTGCCGGTTTGGCCCGACAGCACGTCATTGCCGTCGCCGCCATAGACCGTGTCATCGCCGGCACCTCCGATGATGCTGTCATTGCCAAGGTCGCCATAGATCAGGTCGTTGCCACTGTCGTCCGTCGACCAATTGCCGAAGACATCGTTGCCGTCGCCGAGATAAACAAGGTCATTTCCCGCCCCGCCATAGACGACATCGTCTCCGACATCGCCATAGACCGTATCGGAACCGCCCTGGGCAAAGATCGTGTCGTTGTCGGCCCCGCCATAGACCGAATTCGCGCCATCGCCCAACGTGATGGAATCGTTGCCTGCGTCGCCCCAGACGTTGTCGGCGTCCGAACCGGAGGAGATCAGGGTGTCATTGCCGGTGCCGCCATAAACCTGATCCGTTGCCCCGTCGCCAAAGGTGATCTTGTCGTCGCCGTCTCCGCCGTAAATGGTGTCGGTGCCGCCGGTGTCGACGACGATGTCGTTTCCGCCATAGGCGTTGATGACGTCGCTGCCGCCGCCTGCGTAGATGACATCATTGCCAGTTGAGCCGTTGATCCCCCCGGACATGGCTTAACCTTCTGTCCCAACGCGGCTGCCCCGAAACACAAAAGGCCGAGCCGGGGAGGCCCGGACAGCGTCAAGGAAAAAGGAACTCATCGCGCGCATTCCATGTGTCTGAGGCACCGAGAGGATGCCTGTGGCGCCAGATTGGAAGAGGCGGGTGGAAGCAAAGTTAAAGGTAAGATTGAATGTTATTGATGGTTAACGCTCTGAAGTTGGGTTTCCGTTGCGACCGTGTGCCCCGCTCTGCCAATCTGCATTGCACCCCTGCCCGACGGGGGCAGGAGCGGGGATGATGGATTGCTGCAATCCCAAGGGGTTGATCGTTGCCGGCAACTTGCCCGACTACAGGACGAAATCGTCCGATGTCAGGTCTGCCGCCGTGACATGCGCCAGCACCACTTGCATCTCTGCTCCGCCTTTGCCCGTTGTATTCACCCAAATGTAGGTCGAGGTGCCCACCTGCGTTGCCCTGATCTCGCCTTCATGCTGGAACGCGGCCCCACCGATGAAGGTGAAGGTGTTGTTGCCCGTGGTGCCAGCCATTGCATCGATCGTCGAGAAATCCAGCCTGTCCTCGCCCGTGGTGAAGCCGCGAATGACGTCGCGGGCAAGACCCTTTGTCGAGTCCGCGGCGCTGTTGAAGTCAAACACATCGGCCCCGCCGCCGCCAATCAACAGGTCTTTGCCAAGGCCGCCGGTCAGCTTGTCAGCCTCGCTTCCGCCGTAAAGACTGTCATTCCCGATGTCACCGGACAAGACATCGCGGCCCGCCCCGCCATAGATGCGGTCATTGCCCTCGCCACCGGAGATCCGGTCCGCGCCATCCCCTGCCGCGATCTGCGGGTCAAGCTTGAAGACCTCGCCGCCGATGGTGACGATGTAAAGGTTGCCGTGACCATCCTCGCTGAACGAGGTTATCGAACTGATCGTGCCGCCAAAGGTCTTGAATTGCTCGGTCCGGTTGGCGGCATCGACAGCCTTGCCGTCCACGACCCGAAAGCTCCAGATCTGGTCCGACGTGAAATCAGCGTAAAGGTAGATGCCCTGCAGCCCTGCGGATTCGCCGCGATAGACATAGCCGCCGATGATCGAATTGCCGCCGCGCGGGGCCGCGACGTGGTGATATTCGATCAGCGGGTCGATCAGACTTGGCGAATCTGGCGATGGGTTGCCCGTTATCGTGTCATCATAGACCGTGGTGCCCTCTTTGACCTTCCAGCCGTAATTCAGGCCTCCCGCACTGCTGGCCGCCTGAAAGTTTACCTCCTCCACCGCGTTCTGGCCCACGTCGGCGATGTACAAATCGCCGGTCACCCGGTCGAACGAGGGACGCCAGGGGTTGCGCAGGCCATAGGCCCAGATTTCATCCGCACCGGCGGAATGGGCGAAGGGATTGTCGTCGGGAATCTTGTAGTTGCGCCCGGCATCGCCCGGGAAATCGTCACCCGACACATCCAGCCGCAGGATCTTTCCCAGCAGCACATCCTTGTTCTGAGCATTGTTCGGCGGATCGCCACCGCTGCCACCATCCCCGGTCGACGCGTACAGATTGCCATCCGGGCCAAAGCCCAGCCAGCCGCCATTGTGGTTGCCGTTGACCGGATGCGGGACGGTGATGATCACCTCTTTGCTGGCCATATCGGCTTGGTCCGGGTCGGCGGCACTGCGGTGATAGCGTTGCACTTCCAGATCGCCCGCCGCATTGACGACGAAGACATAGAACTTGCCGCTTGTGGCATAGTCTGGACTGAAGGCCACGCTGAGCAGCCCCTGTTCGCCCGAGCTTTCGATCTGATCGCTGGGAATGTGCAGAAAGCTGGTCGCCGATACAGTCCCATTCGCTGGGTTCAGAATCCGGATGTCGCCATACTTGTCCACCACATAAAGCCGGTCCGGATCGCCGGGGGCCGAGGCGGCAAAGACCGTCGTGCCTAGCCCGCTGCCCACCCGCGTTGCGTTGATCGCGCCAGAGGCGTCACTCGTCCCATCGGCGCCGAAGCCGTATAGCACATCGTTGCCCCGGCCCCCGAGGATCGTGTCCGCCCCCTCGCCGCCAGACACCGTGTCATCCCCACCGGCCCCATAAAGCTGATCGCCGCCAGATTGGCCGATCATGGTATCGTTGTTTAAAGTGCCCCGCAGAATATCGTTGCCGATTGTTCCCGTTTTCAATGCCATGTTGCCCTCGCTAAAATGAGTCACCATGCTACTCAACCCAAGGCGGCGCCCTCGCGTCAATCTTTCTTTCAAAAGCCCGGGATGGGATCGGCGGCTTTTCCACCGTTGCTAACGACCAGCTCCTCTGTGGGTGGCATTGTCTGCCGTCAGGAGGGAAGGTGGGTCTAGATGCCCGCATACCAATCGTAGCCGATCTGGTCCTCCCAGTAGCCGCCCTTGCCAAGGCCGATGCTGGCCAAGGTCGAGGTGACCTCGATCCGCATGACGTATTTGGCCTGCTTGTAGCCCAGTTGCCGCTCGACCCGCAGGCGAAGCGGGGCGCCGTGGCCAACCGTCAACGGTGCGTCATTCATCGCATAGGCAAGGATTGTCTGGGGGTGGAGGGCATCGACGAGGTCAATGCTTTCGTAATAGCTCTCACCGCCGAAATCGTCGGCACAATGCAGTACCATATAGCGCGCGGCAGGCAGCAGGGTCGCCTGGGACAGTAGGGTGCTCAGTTGAACGCCCTTCCATTTGCCGATGGCGCTCCAGCCTTCCACACAGTCGTGGCGGGTGATCTGGGTCCGGGAGGGCATGGCCTGCAGCGCGGACAGCGAGAAGGCCTTCGGCGAAACCACCAGACCATCGACCTGCAACTGCCAGTTGGCAAAGCCCGTCTCCATATGGCGCTGATAGTCTGAGGAGTTCGGCATTGTATTGCCATTGGTGCGGAAATCGGGCGACATCTGCGCCTCGGTGAATTCTGGGGCAAGCGCATTGCGGCCGATGAGGCGATGGGTCTGGTAGGACAGCTTTTCGCCGCTGCCAAGGATCAGGTCACGGAAGGCCGGGCTGAAAGCAAGGCCAGCGGTGCCGCCGATGATGGCGGAAAAGCCAAGGCCGGTCAGAACGGACCTGCGGGTCAGAAGACGGGACATCACGAATTCTCCTTGGGAAGGCGGTAACGCCCGGTGATCATCGAGCGGATTTCGTTGATTGGGCCGGCCAGCACGACCATCAGCAAATGGACCAGAATGAACAGCACGATCCCGGTGGCGAAGATGAAGTGGAGCGATCGGGCGGATTGGCGGCCACCGAACAGATCCAGCAGCCATGACATCGAGGCGTTCAGGCCCGGCGACATGGTGAACCCGGTCAGGATCATGCCGGGGATCAGGACGATCAACACGGAAAGGTAAGCGAATTTCTGCAAGACGTTATATCGCCGTGCCGCTTCGCCCTTGGGGAAGTTCAGCGTCGCGTGGTGCTTGATGTCGGTCCAGATATGCGAGGGTTTCACTTCCTCGGTGGTTGGAAGCAGGTCGCGTTGCAGATGGCGGTTGACCAGACTGCGGATCAGATAAACGGCAATGCCCACCGCAAAGACCCAGGCAAAGGTCAGGTGCCAGCGCCGCGCCAAGGCGAGGTTGTAGCCTTGCGGGATCGTTGCCCACCAGGGAAAGGCGCGGTTGCGGATCTGACCGGAGCCGTCCGTCCAGCGGCCAAGGATGCCGGTCGTCTCAACCGTCACATTGCTCACACGCAGAAAGCCCGTATTGGCCTGCGTGGCCCCAATCTGCAGCCAAGCATAGTCGGGGTTGGCCCCGTAGGCTCCCCAGTAGAGCCGAGGATGGGCGTTGAAGATCATCAACCCGCTCATCAGCATGATCACGAGGGTGACGACATTGGTCCAGTGCCAAAGCCGTGTCGAAAGCCTGTGCCGGTCGACGATATCACCGCCAACGGGTTCAGTCTTCATCGGCATGTCTATGGGATCGGTGATGCTCATGTCTGATTCCGGAAGTTTGAAGGGGAACGGCGGGCGCCAGAGTTGGTCCGGCGCCCGCGGGGGATCACATCTTCGGATGCATCGCGTCCATCATCATCATGTCGGGATGTTCGGTGCAGGTCTTGGCGAGGGCTGCCATCGAATCCTCGGGGCTCATCGCCATCGCATCACCCGAAGCCATCGCACCACCAGTGGTTTTGGTATCGGTCGCCATCGCACCGCCGGTGGTCTTGGTGTCGGTCGAGGCCATAGCGTCGCCGGCCATCATGGCGTCGTTCATGGCCGACATCATCTCGTCATGGCCCATGGCGGTGAAGGCGGCGCAGGTCATGTCCTTGGCCATGGTTTCAGCGAAAGCCGGGGCGGCGAAGGCGGCGGAAATCGCAAGAGCGGCGAGAAGACGGTTCATCGGAAATCTCCAGTTTGCTGCGGGAGTGGCCGGTTCAGGCCGGGTCCCTGGGGGTTCGAACCGATCCATCAGCGGACCGATTGCGAGGAAATTGCCTCAGTCACGCCAAAAGGGGAAATGCCACCTGCCAATGCTTTCAATGCTCTGCGGCTATGATCCGCGTGCCTTGATGCCTATCGTGCATGGAACTCATGCCAGTCAGGGTCTTTAAATGCGGCGCGAATTGTCTGATGATGACGGTATGAAAACCCCCGCCCCCCTTGCCCCGCGCCTTGATGCCTGCCGTTCGCTTCCGGGCGCCTGGCTGGCCAGTTACGATGCCATGATAGACCGTCTGAAGGCCTCGGATGCCTTGGCGGGCGCTCCGGGCGTCGGGGATCCGGCGCCGGACTTCGCCCTGCCGGATGCCTTTGGCAGGTTGCAGAGACTCAGCGACCTTCTGGCCGGGGGCCCGGCCGTGCTCAGCTTCAACAGGGGTAGCTGGTGCCCCTATTGCGTCGAAGAAATCGGCGCATGGGCCGAGAACCGCGATGCCCTGATCGAGGCCGGCGGGCGGCTGATCATCGTAACGCCCGAGACCGGAGGGCGCCTGTCCGCGCTGGCCGAGATCGCGGGGGACGGGGTCGTTGTCCTGTGCGATCCCGACCTTGGCGTAGCACTGCGCTACGGGCTGGCCTTTCCGGTCGGGCCCGTGATCCTGCAGCAATTCTTGGAAGATGGCTTCAGTCTGGCCGAGGCCTACGGGTCAGGCAACGGGTTCCTGCCCGCTCCGGCCACGTATCTGCTGGACCGGGCGCGGCAGGTGCATTTCGCCTTCGTCGACCCCGATTTTCATCACAGGGCAGAACCCGCCGCCGTGCTGGAGGCATTGTCCGCCATGACAAGGCCCGCGTGATCGGCGCCCGCGCCGGTGTCCTGCCAGTTGCGTGTGCGGGCGGCCCGCAGGAATGCGTCTGCCGCCCGTCCGCGCCGTCGCCCAGCCACCGCGCACAACACGACCGGCAGGCATAGGCGGCAATCCTTGAAGCTGACAGTCTCCAGACCGGGCGCAGTCGTGCCCGCTGGCACAATGGCATGGCCAAGCTCTATCGCCACCAGACGAAGAGCATGGACCCGGCTTTCGACCCGGTGCCGGAAGTTGACCGCCAGCCCCATCTCGGCGGTGGCCGATCGCCAAAGGGCAGCCGCCTCGTCATCGCAATCGATCCAGGGCTCGGCGGTCACCTCTGACATGGCAAGCGGCCCCCGGTTGGCCAGCCGGTGCCCTTCGCACATTGCCATCTCATAACGCTGCTCGAACAGCGGCCAGATTTCCAGCCGGTCATGCGCCTGATCCGGGCGGGCGATGATCATCAGGTCAATGCCGCCCTTCAGGGCAAGCTCGATGATCTGCTCTGACGTGCCACGGCGCAAGTCAATCGTCAACGCGGGCAGGGTCTTGGCCAGCGACGCAAGGATCTGATCCAGCACGGGCGAGCCGAGCCCATTGGCGATGCCGATCACCAGCGTTGTTACCTCGGCCCGGCCAATGCTGGACGCAAGCGAGGTTGCGGCCTCTGCCGCCTCGTAGGTTTGCTCCAGATGCGGCAGCACCATGCGCCCCAATTCCGTCAGATGGGTCAGGGCACGTTCGCGGTTGAACAGGGCGCCGCCGAACTCGTCCTCCAGCTTCTGGATGGCGCGGGTCAGCGAGGGCTGCGTCACGTTGCACTGATCGGCAGCGCGGGTGAAGTTCAGCGTCCGCGTCACCGCCAGAAAGTATTTGATCTGGTGCATTTCCATGGCGTTTGCAGGATGTCCCAGCGTGGCTGTGCCACAGTGATGTTTCAGTTTGCCCAAGGGGTCAACCGACCTGATCCCTTGGGCGCTAGGCTTTTCATCCCGGTGGGGCGTCAGTGCATGACCAGAACGGGTTTCGCCCGATAATCGGCCGGGAAAAGCTTCTGCAAATCCGCCACCTTGGGCAGATCATTGTACGCGATGTAGGGATAGGACGGGTTCAGCGTCAGAAAGTCCTGATGGTAGTCCTCGGCCTGATAAAACTTCGCCCCCGGCTCGACCTTGGTGACGATCGGCCCGCCAAACACCTTGGCCGCGTCAAGCTGCGCGATATAGGCCGTGGCAATGCTGGCTTGGGCCGCACTGGTCGCAAAGATGGCCGAGCGATACTGCGTGCCGTGGTCCGGCCCTTGATAGTTCAGCGTGGTCGGGTCGGCCACGACCGAGAAGAAGATTTGCAGCAGATGGCCATAGGTGACCTTGGACGGATCATAGATGATTTTGACTGCCTCGGCATGTCCGGTGCTGCCGGTGCTGACCATCTCGTAGCTCGGGTTCTTGTCTGTCCCGCCGGCATAGCCCGAAGTGGCGCTGACGACGCCGGTAACGTGCTGGAACACGCCCTGCACGCCCCAGAAGCAGCCGCCGGCGAAGATGGCGGTTTCGGTCCCGGATTTGGCGGCCTCGTCGATGGCCGGTGCGGGAATTGCGATACCTTCGCCGGCAAAGCTTGCGCTGGTCGGCAGCAGCAGGGCACTGCCCATCAGGGCCGCGACTGCCACCGCCACCAGGGCAGCCCGGCGGCCGAAACGCGGTTTGGACTGTTCGGTCAGGTGCTTGATCATGGTGATGTCCTTTGGATCGGGTTGAAAGGTCGCAGAAAGGGCCGCCCTTTGTCTTACATGGCGGCCTTGTCATGCTCGGCCAGCAGTTGCTCGATGACCTGTTCGGACTGGTCATAAGCACCCTCGCCGAAGTGGTGAAAGCGGACGCGGCCCTCGGCGTCGATGAAATAGTTGGCGGGCCAGTAGTGGTTGGCGAACTGGCGCCAAATATTGTAGTCATTGTCCAAAGCCACGGGAAAGGTGATCCCCAGATCGGCCACCGCCTTCGCGACATTGGCCGGGTCTTTTTCATAGGCGAATTCAGGGGCATGGACGCCGATCACCACCAGGCCCCGGTCGGCATACTTCGCGGCCCAGTCCTTGACATGGGGCAGGGCGTGCTGGCAGTTGATGCAACCGAAGGTCCAGAAGTCCACCAGCACGACCTTGCCCTTCAACTGCGTCAGGCTGAGCGGGGGCGAGTTCAGCCACTCAACCGCGCCGTCCAGACCGGGCACCGTCGGCTCAACCGGCAGATCAAGCGCTACCTTCTGCGCCTTGATGCGGATCGCCATGGTGTCAGCGGCTGCAGGGGTTTGCATGTTTTCGCTGTTCGAAGCAGGGGCCGCCTCGATGATTTGATCCAGCAACCGCTGCTCCAGCGCCGATGTGCCGGCATAGGACGCCTGCGCCAGAAGCCGGGTGTCGACGCCAAAGCCGATGGCAAGGGTAGCCAGAATGACCGCACCACCCAGACCCCGCCGCAACCACTCTGCTGCGCCAAGGGTGCGTTTCATCACCTGAAACACTTTCCCGCCCACCAGAAGCGCCAGCGCCAGCGAGGTTGCAGCCCCTAAGGCATAGGCCAGCAGCAGCAGGCTCGTGCCAAGGTTGGCACCGTTCAGCGCGGCTCCGGTCAGGATCAACCCCAGCACCGGCCCGGCACAGGGCGCCCACAGCAGACCGGTGGCCACGCCCAGCAGAACGGAGGCACCAACTTCGGACCAGCCTGCCTGATCCGCCCTTTGCGACAGCCGCACGCCAAGCGCCACCACCGGACGTGAAGCCCTTTCGGCCAGCGAGGGCAGAAGCAGGATCAGCCCGAACCCTGCCAGCACCACCAGTGCGATGGCGCGGCCATATTGATTGGCAGTGATGGCCCAACCGCCTCCGACAGCGGCCAAAGTTGCCACAGCGGCGAAGGTTGCCGCCATCCCAGCCAGCATCGGCAGGGTGCTTTTCAGAAACGACTGCCCCGCCCGGGCAAAGACGAAGGGCAGTACGGGCAGGATGCAGGGGCTGGCTATGGTCAGCACACCGCCAAGATAAGCCAGAAGAAGCAACAGCATTGCAGGGTCCTTTCTGGCGCGGGATCAGGCAGCGTGGAAGGTCATGGCGACCCCGTCCATGCAGTAGCGCAGCCCCGTCGGCTGCGGCCCATCGGTGAAGACATGGCCCAGATGCCCGCCGCAGCGGCTGCAATGCACCTCGGTCCGGACACTCAGCAACGAGCGGTCTTCGGTGGTGCCCACCGCACCCTCCAAAGGCTGCCAGAAGCTGGGCCAGCCGGTGCCGCTGTCGAACTTGGTGTCCGAGGCATAAAGCGCCAGATCACAGCCGGCGCATGCGAAAATGCCCTTCCGATGCTCGTCCAGCAGGGGGCTGGTGAAGGGCCGCTCGGTGCCTTGCTGGCGAAGGACCTTGAACTGCGCGGGCGTCAGAAGCTTGCGCCATTCGGCTTCGGTATGGGTCACGGCAAAGACCTCACCAGCCTGCGCGCTGTTGCCGGCAAAGCCGAACCGGGCGGCGACGCTTCCCAGTATCAGGGTGGTCAGGATGGAACGGCGGGGCATCGACATGGCCTATCTCCTCCAGTTGGGTCCCGAGGCTTTCGGGTGTTTCACGGTTCAGCCAAGTGCCGCCTTCTGTGCTGCACTGGCCGGGGCCGGATTGGCATCCGGTCCTCGGGCAGTCCATTCGAAGAGGATAGCCGCTTGTTACGCCGCTCACGTTTTGGTGTTCGGCCGCTTGGTCGCATGTCGCGGCCCTGATGCAGGGCAGGGCGCTTTCGGATGACGTCTCTCATACGGAAAGGGCGACCAGGGGGCGACTTGGCCCCTGCCGATCAAATCAAGGGGGTTCAAGTCATGCGTGCGGCAGATTTCATCGTCAAACCGGGGGAACTGCTGTCGCTGGCCAAGCGACCCACCCGGATCGACCCGCTGTGCCAATCGAAGCGCGATTACGATGCGGTGTTTCATCAGCAGATGAAGCGGCTCAACAAGCGGCAAATGCTGCAGTACGCCTCCAACCAGCATGCCATCCTGTTGATCTTTCAGGCGATGGATGCGGCGGGCAAAGACAGTGCGATCCGCCATGTCATGTCGGGCGTCAATCCGCAGGGCTGCCAGGTCTTCAGCTATCAGCACCCCAGCGCCGCCGAATTGCAGCACGACTTCCTGTGGCGCACGACGCAGGATCTGCCAGCGCGCGGCCGCATCGGCATCTTCAACCGGTCGTACTATGAAGAAGTGCTGATTGTCCGCGTGCATCCCGAACTTCTGCAGGCCGAGGCCCTCGCCGAACCTTTGCGCGACGCCGAGGCGTTCTGGCAGCAACGCTTCCACTCGATTGCCGAGATGGAACATCACCTCAGCATCAATGGAACCCATATCGTCAAGATCTTCCTGCATCTGTCCAAGGAGGAGCAGCGCAAGCGCTTCCTGGACCGGATCGACGATCCGACCAAGAACTGGAAGTTCAGCGCCGCTGACATGACCGAACGCGGGTTCTGGGACAGCTATCAAGCCACCTATGAGGCATGTATCGCCGCAACCACCACCGCCGAGGCGCCGTGGTACGTCGTGCCTGCAGACCACAAGAAGACGGCGCATCTGATCGTGTCGCAGATCTTGCTGGAAACCTATGACGGGCTCGACATGCACTATCCGGTCCTCAGCGCCGCGCATATGGCGGAACTGGCGGCGATCCGCGCCCTGCTTGACCCAGCCCCGGTCGTCGCAGCATAGCGGTTGCGGCCATGCCCAGGCGGCAAAGTCCCGCCCGGCCCCGGGGGGCCAACCGGATCAGAAGGGCAGGGGGCTCGGGCAACTTTGCGCCGCATGGACCGGGGCCCCGCTATGCAATAGCATTCTTCGGGGCAAAGCTGCTGACCATCTGAAAGGGGACATCATGCATGATCTGGTGCTGACGGGAGGCCGGGTTATCGACCCGTCGCAGGGGATCGACCAGATCATGGATGTGGCCTTCGCGGGCGGCAAGGTGGCGGCCTTAGGCGCGGGCCTCTCCGGTCGCCAGCAGCGGGATTGCCGCGGGTTGATCGTGACTCCGGGCCTGATCGACCTGCACACCCATGTGTATTGGGGCGGCACTTCGCTTGGGGTGGATGCCGATGCCTACTCTCGCCAATCGGCTGTGACCACAGCCGTGGATACCGGCAGCGCTGGCCCGGGGAACTTTGCCGGCTTCCGCGCCCATGTGATCGAGCGTGCCCGCGCCCGGGTGCTGGCCTATCTGCACGTGTCATTCGCCGGGATTTATGCCTTCTCGCGCACGATCATGGTGGGCGAAAGTCAAGACATGCGCCTGATGGCGGCACGTGAGGCAGTGGAGGTGGCGCGGGCCAATCCCGATCTCATCATCGGTATCAAGGTACGGGTCGGACGCCATGCCAGCGGAGAGTCGGGGATTCAGCCGCTGGATGTGGCGCTGGACGTGGCCGATGCAACAGGCCTGCCGCTGATGGTGCACATCGACGAGCCGCCGCCGACCTATGCTGATGTGGTGGACCGGTTGCGCAAGGGTGACGTGCTGACCCATTGCTTCCGCCCCTTCCCGAATGCGCCCTGCCATGCCGATGGCCGCGTGCGCGCCTCGGTTCTGGCGGCGCGGGCGCGGGGGGTCTTGTTTGATATCGGCCATGGCATGGGCTCGTTTTCTTGGGACACCGCGCGGAAGATGGCGGCGGCGGGGTTCTGGCCGGATACGATATCTTCCGACGTCCATGCCATGTGCATCGAAGGCCCGGCCTGGGATCTGATGCGGACGATGACCAAGTTTCTGGCCCTTGGCCTGCCGCTGGGCGAGGTTGTGGCCCGGACCACCGTTAACGCAGCCCGTGCCCTGCGACGGCCCGATCTGGGTACGCTGACCCCAGGTGCCACCGGGGACGCCAGCATCGTGGCACTGGCAGACCATCCCATAGGGCTGGAGGACGTGCTGGGTGAGGTGGTGCCTTATCCCCAGCGCCTGACGCCCAAAGGCATGGTGATCGGCGGTGCATGGGAGGCTGCGGGCACATGACCGAAGTTTCCGTTTGGGCCTATCCTTGGGACCTGCACGATCTGGGCCTTCCGGATGTCACGGCCACACTGGCCTGGGTGGGTGCGGGGATGATCAGCCTTGCCACATCCTATCACGCCGGGCGCTTCCTGCAGCCGGGCAATCCCAGGCGCCGCGTCTATTTCCCTCAGGATGGCACGGTCTATTACAAAGTGGACGCCTCCCGCTGGGTGGGCGCCGAGATCGTCCCCTTGCAAGCCGATATCGTGGCGACCGAGGGCGACATGTTGGCAGCTCTTGTTGCGCAGCGCTCGGCGGGCGGGCCTTCGGTCAGTTGCTGGACAGTCTGCCTGCACAACACGCGGCTTGGCATGCTGCACCCGGACCATGCGCTGAGGACCGCGCATGGCGACCCGCAGTATTACGGCCTCTGCCCCTCCAGCCCAGCCGCGCGCGCCTATGTCGTGCGGATGGTGGAAGAGATCGCCACCCGCTATCACCCCGACCGGATCGAGCTGGAAAGCCCTGATTTTATGGGATTTTCCCATGGTTTCCACCACGAAAAAGACGGGCTGCCCGTGCTGCCCGAGGATGATTTCCTGCTGGGCCTGTGCTTTTGTCCCCACTGCCTGGCCCGCGCCAAAGCGGCAGGAGTGGATGGCGCAGCGGCGCAGTCCGCCGTGGTGGCCTTGCTGGACGCAGCTTTTGCCCGTGAGGTGCCCGAGGCGCAGTTCCCTGATTTTCCGGCGCTTGGCCTCGACGCCTTTGCCGGGAGTCCGGCGCTGCACGATTACCTCGTGTGGCGGCGCGAGCCTGTGACCTCGCTGGTGGCTGAGATCAAGGCGGTGGTGCCAAAGGGCGTCCGGCTATTGCTGATCGACTATGAAGGATCATGGTGGGGCGGGGTCGATCCTGCCGCCTTGGCACCTGTCGTCGATGGCTTCCTCTATTGCCTCTATATCACGCCGGTTGATCGCATTGCCGGCCTGATGTCACAGGCCCGCTACCTGCTGGGCCCGCAGAAGTCCCTGATCGCCGGGTTTCAACTCTTCCATCCCAATGTGAAAGACCGCGCTGATCTGCAGGCTCGGGTCGCTGCGGCACGCCCCTGTGTCGACGGCCTCAATTTCTACAACCTCGGCCTCGTGCCGCCCAAGCGGCTGGACTGGATCAGGACGGCTCTGGCCGCGGGCTAGGCCATTCAATGACGGGAATCCCCAGCTGAGCAACGAAGCGCAGCCCGATTCAGCCGATCTGGCAGGACGAATTTCGGTGAATCTTCCCAACCAGAGCTCATGTCGCAAGTGTGCTTGAAATTCCTGCGGAACCGGGACAGCCTTGGGCCATTCCGTCTGCACAAGGGGCCCATGCGATGCGCAGCTACAAGAACTCTGATCCTGCCCCGCCGATCATGGTCGGAAGCCCGCCGCCGCCGGACATGCGGCCCCCGATGATCGATTGGGACAGGGCACCGTGGAACCGCTGGGCCTTTCAGCACGTGCGCGAAATCCTGCCCACAGCGCCGATCCGCCGCGCCGAGACCGCCTCGTCCTTGCCGGACGCCTCGGGTTCCCTGATGGGGTTCAGCTATGAGGGGCCGGAGGGGGTGACGACCTTCGGACAAATGCTGGATGACACCTATACCGACGCCGTGCTGGTCTGGGCCGATGGCAAGATCCAGCACGAAAGCTACCATAACGGCATGGATGCGCGCAGTCTGCATCTGCTGCAGTCGGTGTCGAAATCCCTCACCTCGGCTGCGGCAGGCAGCCTGTTGGCCGAGGGGCTGCTGCGTCCGGATGCCTTTGTGACTGACTATCTGCCCGAACTGGCCGCCACCGGCTGGCAAGGGGCCACCCTGCAGCATGTGCTGGACATGACCTCTGGCACGCGGTTCACCGAGAATTACACCGAGCCGGACAGCGATGTCGGCAAGATGGATTTCTCCTCGGGCTGGAAACCGGCACCGGCGGGCGTCGATGCCTCGGACTGGCCCACCAGCATCTGGGAACAGATCACTGGGCTGACCGTGGCAGAGGCTGCACATGGGTCGCGTTTTGCTTACCGTTCGATCGAAACTGATGTGCTGGCCCATGCGATGGAGCGTGTCACCGGCCAGCGCCTTCCGCAGATCCTGTCAGAACGGCTTTGGCAGCCTTTGGGCTGTGCTGAGGATGCCAGCATCACCGTCGACTCCTCGGGTTACGGATTGGCCTGTGGTGGCATCAGCGCCAGCCTGCGCGACATGGCCCGCTTCGGGCTGGCCCTGCTGAACAACGGGCGGTTCAACGGACGGCAGGCGATCCCGGAGGCCTGGTGTCAGGATATCCGACACGGTGCGCACGGCCTGTTTGACGCTGAAAATGACCGCGAATGGCCGAACGGGGCGTATCGCAACCAGTTCTGGGTCGAGGACAGCACGCTTGGCCGACACTATTGCTTTGGCGTCTTCGGCCAGATGGTGATGGTGGCACCTGATACCGGAACGATGGTGGTCAAGCTGTCGAGTTGGCCCGATTTTCTGGACTCCGACCTTTACCGGGCGACTTTGGCCGGATGCCGCGCCGTGGAACTCGCTTTCGCCGACTGAGGCGTAATGCCCGCTCTCTTGCGGAGGGAGGGATTGGTCGCGGTCAGCCCTTCAGTATGACACAGAGGGCCTTGCGCCGACCTCCTGGTCTCAGGCTCGGGCGCTGATCATGGTGAGGGGGCGGATATCGACGGGTCGTGCCAGCAGGCGGTCGAGTTGCGATAACAGCGGCTGCAGGTGAGGCATGGCAAGGTGGGTATCCAAAGCCTGGCGGCCGGTCCAGTTTTCGTAGAAGACGAAGATACAAGGGTCAGCGGCATCAACATGGAAGTCGTAGTTGATGCAGCCGCGCTCCGCCCGGGTGGGGGCAACTTGCGCCTCCAACAGGGCGGCCAATTCCTCGCGGGTTTCGGGACGGGCTGTGACGGTGCCGATGATCGTGTACATGTCAGGCCTTCTTCTGGCTGAGGGCTACGGCGAAGATGATAATGGCACCCCGGGCGATCAGTTGCTGGCTGAACTCCAGCCCCATCAGAATTAACCCGTTGTTGATGAGGCCGATCATCAGCGCGCCGACGATAGTGCCGACAACGGTACCCTTGCCCCCGAACAGGCTGGTGCCGCCGAGAACCGCTGCGGCGATGACCGACAACTCGTCGCCTTCACCCAGCTGGAAGCGGCCGGATTGCAACCGGCCCGCATAAAGCATCCCGGCGATGGCTGCGGCAGAGGAAGACAGGACCAGCACCTTGAACTTGATGTTGGCCGTGTCAATGCCGGAGTATCTTGCGGCGGTCTCGCCACCCCCTGTCGCCAGCACACGGCGACCAAAGCCGGTGCGGCGCAAGGTGAAGTGGCCGATGGCGCCGACAACCAGCATCCAGAACAGCAACACCGGGATCGGGCCGATGGAGCCTCCACCGAAGACCCAGGAATAGCGCGGCGACAGGATCGGCACGGCGGCAGTGGCCGAGATCCACATGGCGACGCCCTTGGCGATGCCCATCATGGCAAGTGTCGTCAGGAAGGACGGAATGCCGATCCGCGTCGTCAGCCAGCCGTTGAAGCAGCCTACCGCGATTCCGGTGGCAATGCCCGCCAGAACTCCGGCAAGAGGTCCTGCGACGGCGATGGCCATGGCGACGGTCACGGTGGTCAGCCCCGCAACGGCACCGATGGAAAGGTCGATCTCGCCTGAGGCCAGCACAAAGGTCATCGCCACCGCCATCACGGCAATCATCGCGGTCTGTCGGATGATGTTGAGCAAGTTGGTCGGGTTCAGGAAACCCTTCTGGCTCAGCGTCAGGGCGAAGACCACGAAGATCACCACGAAGCCGATATAGATAATGTTCTGCCGCCAGTTGGCGAGGAAGCCGCCCATGGGCGTGGAAGTTGCGTCAGCCATGGGACACCTCCTGTGTCTGTGCCGCCTCGAAGGCGAGGGCTTTCTGGATTTCGATCTGCAATTGACGCTCGGCACCCTGCAACCGGTGGCCGAGATCGGGTTCATTCGGGTCGTCAAGGGTCGCCCGCTCAATCAGCTGATGCGCTCTGCCATCGGCCATCACTAGAATACGGTCGCAGGCCGTCAGAAGCTCGGAGAGTTCCGAGGAGATCATCACGATCCCCTTGCCTTGGGCCGCAAGGTCGCGGACCAGCCGGATGATCTCGGACTTTGAGCCGATGTCGATGCCCGCTGTGGGTTCGTCCAGAACCAGAATGTCGGGGTCTGTGGCGAGCCACTTACCGATCACCACCTTTTGCTGATTGCCGCCCGACAAGGTCGACACAGCATGATCACGGCTTGCGGTCTTGATGGACAGGCCCTTGATCATGTCGTCTGTGATGGCCTTGGCCTTCTCCCTGTCGACAATGCCTTTGCCGGAAATCCGGTCCAAAACAGACAGCACCATGTTGCTGGCCACCGAATGCGCCGGAATGATGCCTTGCGTAGCACGCGCTTCTGGCACCAGCGCCACCCCAGCCGCGATGGCATCCGAGGGTTTGCGAATGGCAATCGGCTGGCCCTTGATGCGAATTTCACCCGATACAGCGGGTTCAATTCCCGCAATCACCCGCGCCAGCGCAGATCGGCCAGAGCCGAGCAGCCCCGCCAGCCCGAGAACCTCGCCTCGGTGCAGGGTGAAGCTGACATTGTCGGGCTTGTGCGGGCCGGTGAGGTTCTTCGCCTCCAAAAGCACCTCGCCACGGGAGACATCGCCCCGATGGACATCGGCCAAACCCTTGGAGCGTTTGCCGACGATATGCTCGATCATCGTATCAATCGGCAGATCGGCCATTGGCGCGGTGATGACATGCTTACCGTCGCGCAGGATGGTTGCGCGGTCGGCGATGCGTGCGATTTCGTCCATGCGGTGAGAGACATAGATGACGGCCACCCCCTGCGCCTTCAGCTTGCGCAGGAATGTGAACAATCGTTCGACATCCGAGACGGCCAGCGCGGTGGAGGGTTCGTCGAGGATCAGGACCTTCGAGGTCTGGCTGATCGCCTTGGCAATCTCAGTCAGTTGTTTCTGCCCCGCGCCGAGCGAGCCCACCACCGCCTTTGGGTCAACCTTCACCTCCAGCATGGCGAAGATTTCGGCGGCCTTGATCTCGCAGGCCTTGTCGTCCAGCCAGCCCCGTGATGTGCGAGCTTCTCGGGTCAGGAAGATGTTCTGCGCCACGGTCAGCGTGGGGATCAGGCTCATCTCCTGAAAGTTCATCGCAATCCCGGCGGCGCGAGAGGCTTCCGGCGTGTGTGTGGTGAGGGGCGTGCCCCCCACCGCTATGGTGCCAGTGTCTGGTTTGTGGACGCCGTTCAGCACCTTCAGGATGGTCGATTTCCCTGCCCCGTTGCCGCCAAGAAGGGCGTGAACTTCACCGGGCAGAACCTCGAAATCCACGTTGTCCAAAGCTTTGACACCGCCAAAGGCCTTGGAAATGCCCTTCATGACGACAGCGGTCATTTCCCGACAGCCTCCCACAGCCCGGTTTCACCCGACCGCAGCAAAGCATCGGCGACCAGTTCGCAGGACAGCCCGTCGTTGAAGTTGGGACTGGGCTGCTTGCCTGTGGCGATGGCGCTGAAGAAGTCGTGGCATTCCACGATCTTCGTTTCCGAATAGCCGATGCCCAGGCCGGGGATGGGCCAGAGGCCTTGGCCGTAGGGATGCGCCGGGCCAGTGTAGACGGTGCGAAAGCCGCGGGCATCCGCCGGATCATCGGCGAACATCACCTGCAACTCGTCCCGGCGTTCGTAGTTGAACGCGATGGAGCCTTTGGTGCCGTGAATCTCCAGCGTGATGAAGTTGTTGCGGCCCCAGGCGTTGCGGGTCGCCTCCAGCGAGCCGATGGCACCGCTTTCGAATTTCAGCATCGAGACGACTTCATCATCCACATCCACCTCGGCCCTTTCGCCACCGGAAGATTTCTCGGAAGCGCCGAGTTTGTCGACCCCGCCTTGCTGGATGGGCCTCGTTTTCACGTAAGTCCGGGTCATGGCGTTGACCGATTCGATCGGGCCAACCAGATAGTGCGCCAGATCCACGACATGGGTGCCAATGTCCCCTACGGTGCCCGAGCCTGCGATCTTCTTTTGGAAGCGCCACGACAGCGGGCCGTTCTCATCTGCGGACCAGTCCTGCAGATAGGTGCCGCGGAAGTTGAGGATGCGTCCGATGCGGCCCTCGTCGATGTATTTCTTTGCCAAAGCCACCGCCGGAGTGCGCCGGTAGTTGAACGCGACCATGTGGATCACGCCGGCCTGTTTCACGGCCTCGGCCATGGCGCGGGCCTCCTCGACGGTGCGCGCGAGGGGCTTTTCGCAGATGATGTGCTTGCCCGCCTTGGCGGCGGCAATCGCAATTTCGGCGTGGACGTTGTTTGGCGTGCAGATATCCACCACGTCGATATCGGGCCGGGCGATCACGGCGCGCCAGTCGGACGACGCCTCGTCAAAGCCAAAGCGCAGGCGGGCGGTCTCGGCGGCGCTGTCGGTCACATCGACCACCACTTTGCGGTGTGGGATGGCGGGGGCGGGCCAGAAGAACATCGGCATGGCGGCATAGGCCATGGCATGGGCCTTGCCCATGAACCCGCCGCCGATCATGGCGACGTTCATCACTTTGGTCATCATCAATATCCTTGGTGGGTTGGGGGCCTGGAAAAGGGTGCGCGGGTGGGGGAGCATCCACCCGCGCCGGGCCTTTAGTTCACATACGAGGATTTGACGTTGTCCGTCGCCTCGGTGGAGTAGACCTGCTTCCAAGCGTCGAGCAGGTTGGCATGGTTTACCGGCAGCGCGGCAAGCGCCACAAAGGCCGGGGCGGCTTTGCCGAGCAGACCGTAGCCCGCCAGCTTCGCCTCCACGACACCGGCGTCATAGGGACGCTGGGCACCAAGGCCCTTGACGAAGCCATTCTGCGCCATGGAAATCGCGACATTCTCGCCCAGATCGCAGGTCGTGATGATCAGATCATCGCGTCCAGCGTTGCGGGCTGCTGAAATCACGCCTTCAGCCGGAACGTCCCAGACCGCCCAGATACCCTGAATTTCCGGGTGAGAGGTCAGCATGGCACCAGCAGCCTTTTCGGCATCGCCCGAGAAGTCCGGGCCGCCGATGCCTTGTTCGTCGACGATCTTGATGTCGGGATAGTCGGTCGTGATCGTGGTTTTGAAGGCATCATAACGCTGCTTGGTCACGAAGAAGTCGGCGGCGTGGAACACCAGACCGATATTCCCCTTGCCGTTCAGTGCCTTGGCCATCAGATGAGCCGCCGCGACGCCGTTGCCGTAGTTGTCAGCAGATACCACGGACACGTAGTCCTTGCCCGCAGTCATCCCGGCAGCCACGTTGTCCATGAACACGATCTTCACGCCCGCATCGGCGGCGGCCTTGTAGGCGGCGGCGGTGGCGGTGGGGTCGGTCGGGATCGAGACGATGATCGAGGGCTTCTGCGCCATGATCGTCTCAATGTCCGAGACCTGCTTTTCCGGCTTGAAGCCCGCGTCGGTCACGGCGATGACCTTGATGCCCATGGCGGCGAACTGGGTCTGCAGCCCGTTGACCTGCGCCCGGCTCCAGTCGTTTCCGCCATAGTGCAACACGATGGCCGCAGTGGCGTTCATCGCCTTGATCTTGGCCAGTTCGTCGTCAGTCAAAGTGACCGAGGACGCGGGCGAAGGGTCCTCGCCGTTCGGGCCCTTGGAAAGCACGCTTTCCACCAGCTTGGCCAGCGCCTCATCCGGCGTGGCACGCGCTGCAACGGTCATCAGCGCAAGCAGGGCCGCGCCGCCCAAAAGGCTGCGTCTTGTGATCATGATCTTCCTCCCAGAAGTGGGGTTATCAAACCCCGGTTGTCAGTGGTTTTTCAAGTAGTCCATGCTGATCCGCGCCCCTTCGGCAGGGTCGGGCCAGGCATCGAGTTCGGCGCAGACCCAGCCGTCAAAGCCGGTGTCGCGCAGCGCCTGCAGGATCGGCGCGGTCGGAATGTCGCCGCGATCCAGAGGTGTAAAGGCGAAGGGTTCACGCTGGAAACCCTTCAGATGGACATAAGAGATGCGCGAAGCATGGTCTCGGATCAGTTGCGCCGGGTCGCCGCCTGCCGCCGCGAGGTGTGCGGTGTCGGGGACGAAGTCGATGGCGGTCAGGTCGAATATCTTGGCGACGGTCGCCGGACCCTCGACGATGGTCGACAGGTGCGGATGATAGTGCGCCCGCAGCCCACGCGCCTCGGCAAGGTCTTTCACGCGGTCCAAGGCCGCGCCCAGCTTGTGGTAATCGCTTTCACGGATGCCGTCGAAGCGCTTGGCCCCGCCGCCCACCACCAGATGCGGTGCGCCCAGTTCGGCAGCGCGGTCGGCGGCGCGCGTCACGCGGGCCAGTTCCTCGGGCAGGATGTCGTCGAAGATGAAGTTCCCGCCTGCATAGGCTGCGACCAAAGTCAGGCCTGAATTGGCCAGCAGGCTTCGAAAATCGGCGGCGGAGTGGTCCAGAAGGTTGCCGTCAAAGACCTCCACCCCCTCATAGCCAGCCGCTGCGATCTCGGCAAAGGCGCGGTCCATCTGGCCAAAGGTGCGATAGGCCAGCTGCGTGATAGAGGTCACCCCCACCGCATCCCCGCCAAGCGCGCCCCAGCAATTGGCGTGATAGGCCAGCTTCCAGGCTGTCATTCTTCCCTCCCTCGTTACGGCCCTCCAGCCGATGTCTGTCTTGTTAAGCATTGAATCGCGACAGGTCAACATAATTTCAAATTAACACGGTATTCTTTTGCTGTTTAAAGACATAAGTATCTGCTTGATCCGATGAACGCCCCGATTTATCAAGGAAAAACGGAGGAGACATGGCGCAGGACCTGATCGAGATTTCTGGACTGGCGCGGGGCAAAGGACGGCCCCGGGTGGCGGAAACCGCTGCGCCTTCGCTGGTGGAACTGCTTAACCTGATTCGCGCCGATGACCCGACCACCCGGCAGGAACTGGAGCGCAAGAGCGAACTGGGCCGGGCCGTCGTATCGGACCGGCTGACCATGCTGGCCGACTTGGGGCTGATCGACGAAAGCGAACTTGGGACGGCAACCGGTGGCCGGGCGCCAAGACTGGTCAGGCTCGCGGCCAAACAGGGCCGGGTGCTGGTGGCGACGCTGGATCAATCGGCCTTGGGCGTGGGCGTGGCCGACCTGTCGGGCAAACTGCTGACCGAACACCACGAGGCTTTCGAACTGACCGCCCCGCCGCAGGCCTTGGCCGAGCGTCTGACAACGCTTTTGCGCTGGTCGCTGGAGCGGCAGACCTCTCCGGAGGGGTTATGGGGGATTTCGCTGTCTGTGCCGGGCACCGTTCCGGGGTCGGCGGGCGATTTCCTGACCCGTACCCCAGCCGTTCTGCCCGCGTGGGAGGGTTTCCCGCTGGTCGAGATGCTGACCCGCAGCTTTGCCGCGCCGGTCTGGATGCGGTCTTCGGTCGATACGATGACCATGGGGGAGTTGCATGGCGGCGCGGGGCAGGGCCTTGGCTCGATGCTGTTCATCAAGATCGGGCGGCGGATCGGGGCGGGAATCGTTTCAGATGGGCGGCTGTTCCGTGGTGCGCAGGGCGCAACTGGGCTGATCGGCGCGCTGCCCGTGCATCTGGGCGACCGCGCTGGCACGCTGGACGCCATGGCGGGATCGGACATGATCCTGCGTGAGGGACGATTGGCGGCCGAAACCGGCCGCAGCGCCTTTCTGGCAGATCATTTGCGCCGGGGTGGAGAGATCACCGCCATTGACGTCGCCCAAGCTGCCCAGATGGGCGATGCGGCCTGTGTGGAGATTCTGACCACCTCGGGCCGCCTGATCGGGCAGGTTGTAGCGACGCTGACCAACACGCTGAACCCCGAATTGATCGTGCTGTCCGGCAGCATTGTACAGACCAACGACATCATCCTCGCCGCAGTGCGCGAGGCAGTTTACGGGGCAAGCCATCCCTTGGTCACCCGCGACCTGCGGATCGTCCGCAGCCAGATGGGCTCTTCAGCGGGGCTTGTCGGCGCGGCAAGGGTGGGGGCAGAGCTGCTGTTCACGCCAGAATTCCTGAAGGATTGGGTGATGCAGGGCAGTCCGCTGAAACACCCGGGCTTTGCGGCCTTCCGCGCGGGGCTGGACCTTGCCCCCCCGCCCCCTGCCCCGTCTCCTCCCCCTTCACGAGGTATGCGATGACGATCTCAGGCCTTGGCCCCCATGGCGAACGTGCGGCCCCGCCCGAACGCGTCACCCTGCTGCCAGAGGACAAGGCGGCAGCCAACGCCCGGGGCTTCCGTGTTGCCGTCGTGCTGCACACGCTGGAAAGCGACTGGGCGCGCCAGCAACTGTCGGGCATCGTGGGGATTCTGGGCGATTGCGGCACGGCGGTGACCCATGTCATCGACTGCGGCTTTTCTCCCTCGGCGCAGGTCAAGGCGCTGGACGGGCTACTGGCGCAAAGGCCGGATGCGGTGATCTCGTTGCCCGTCGCCAACCAGGAGGTGGCACTGGCACACGCGCGGCTGGCCGAGGCCGGGATCAAGCTGGTGCTTCTGGACAATGCGCCGACCGGCCTGCTGCCGGGCACCCACTACGGCACGCTGGTTTCGGCTGACAACTTCGGCCTTGGCTTGATCGCGGCCGAGGGTCTGTCGCCCTATCTGCCACAGGGCTCAGAGGTTGGGCTGCTGGGCTATGCCGCAGATTTCTTCGCCACCAACGAGCGCGAGATTGCCTTCACCCAATGGATGCAAACCCGCCGCCCTGACGTGATCCTGCGTCAGGACGCTTTCGGACGCATTGACGAAGCGACACGGCGGACAGAGGCGATGCTGGCGGCCCATCCCGACCTTGCCGGCCTGTTCGTGGTCTGGGACACCCCGGCGTTGAAAGCCGCCGAGGTCCTGCGCAGCCACCCGCTGCCCATCCCGATGGCCACGGTCGATCTGGGCGAAGAGGCGGCCATCGGACTGGCGCAGGGCACGCCTTTCGCCATCATCGCGGCCCAACAGCCCTATCTGCAGGGGGTCGCTGCGGCGCAGACCACGATCCTGACCCTGCTGGGCCGCCTGACCCCAGCCTGGATCGCCCTGCCCGGGATCGCCGTCACCCGGGCCAATGTCGTCGAAAGTTTCCAGCGCATCTGGCGCAACCCAGCGCCGCAATCCGTGTTGAAAGCCGTTGGCCTGATCGATTGAGCCGGTTCAGGACCGAAAGGCCGAGGCGATCAAACGCTCGCAGGCGGGGATCGAAAAGCCGGTTTCGTCGCGTAGGGCGGATTCAGTGTCGAGCCAGAACGGAAGGTCAGGCGCATTCACCTGCTGCAGAAGACCCCCGATCGTCTCAGGCGAAATCCCACCGGCAAACCCGCAGAAGGCTCGGCTTTGATCCAGCGCCGGTACCCACGCCAGCCGGCGACCCCGACCATGCGAGCCGTCCAGCAGCCAGTCGCAACGTAGATCGTCGGGGAATGGGCCCGCGCATTGCAGGATTGTTCGCAGGCCCATGCGGCTACCATAGCGGATTGCGTTTTCAACCTCGGCTGCGTTTGCATGGCCATCCGACTTGTTTACCTGCATCCGGCTGAACCCCGCCAGATCCAAAACCGGCATAGTGCCCGCAAAGATCGCCTCTGCCAGCGGACCGCAAAGATGCGCGGAAAGCCGCAGGCCGGCGTGGCGCATCGCGTCCAATGCAGGCGTATCGGCAAAGCGGTCGGCGGGCGCGAGACCGATCAGAATGCCCCACTCGATCCGACCCGGATGCTCGGCAGAAAGCCGTTGCATGGCCGGGATCAGATCGGCGCGGTCGGCCCCCGTCAGCGTCAGGAAGGCGGGAGTCATCGGGCCAGCCGCATTCGGGCCTCGATAGCCGTTCTGCTGGGGGCTGCGGCCCGTGCGCCGAGCGCTTCGGTCGCAAGCGCCCCGGCTGCCATAGCAAAGTCCAGCGCGTCAGCCGGTGCCGCGCCCTCGGCGATCCGGGTGAGGTAGGCGGCGTTAAAGATATCCCCCGCACCGGTCGTGTCGACGACCTGAGCGGGCAGGGCCTGCCGGGTCAGAACCTCGTCCCGTCCGTCATGGTGCGTCAAAAGCCATGTCACCCCCGCGCCACCGGTACAGCACAACGTCCGGGCGCGCGGACCGATCAGATCGGCCAGTCCCGCAGCATCCGGGGCAGAGCCTGTCAACTTATGATAGCCGACGTCGTTAATGAACAGCACATCCGCAGAATCACGAAGGCTCGCGAACTGGGCGGCGGATAGACCCGCCGCCGCATCGACGTCGAGACAGATCAACGCGCCAGATCCCGCGTGGGCCGACAGCTTGGCAAAGTCCGCAGCCATGACATAGGCAAAGCGCGTCTCGGCCATGGCCTGACGGATCGTATCCTCTTTCACCGGAGGCGCCTGCATCGGCACGTAGATCAGGGTCTTCTCGCCATCCGGGTTCAGCGCGATCACGCAATGCGTGCCGCGTGGGACTGCAACCTCGGTCAGAAGACCGGTCACGCCAGCGGATTTCAGTGAAGCGCGGTGCAGGGCGCCTTCGTCGCCCAAAGCCACGCGGCCGACAAGCGCCACGTTCAACCCCAGTTTCGCCGCAGAACTTGCCATATTCGCGGTCGTGCCGCCAGGTACTGCATCAAGAAAGCGGCCAAGCATCTTGCCGCCGGTTCGGATCGGGTCCGAAATCTCGTACACATAGTCCAGCACCGGATCGCCAAACGCCGTCAGATCGCGCATCGTCTTTGCCTTCTGGATACCTGTCGAAACTCTACCGGCTTGCCGGGCCTTTGGAAGTGCTTCTTTGCCATTCGCAGACAGGCAGGCTAGCGTTCCGCTGCGCCTTGCAAGACGGAGACTGCAACGATGCCCGCCAATCGGTCCGCGGAAGACAAGATCCATGACGGGCTGATGGCCGCAGGGATCGGTGACGCACTGGGCGCGCCGACAGAACAGTATGCGATGGACGAGATCATCCGCACTTTCGGCCCCGGCCTGATCGAGCGCTTTCATGTGCCTCCACCGGATACCTTCGCCGGAGCCAACGCTGGCAAGGCGGGCGAGATCACGGATGATGCCAGCCAGATGTACTACCTCGCCCGTGCCTTCGGCCAGAAGGGCGCGGCTTTCACCAATGCTGACTGGATCGCCTGCCTGTTGGACTGGCGCGAGACCTCGCCCAAGGCGGGTTTCATGGGGCCTTCGACCGAGGCGCTGATCAAGGCGCTGAAGTCTGGCAGTGACCCGACCGCGTTCGGCCGGATCGGCTCATCAATGCGTAAGATGACCAACATTGGCACGACAAATGGCGCGGCGATGCGGGCGGCACCCATCGGCATGGCCTTTCCCGGCGATATCGCCTGCACGGCAGAATACACGCTGATGACCTGCCTGCCCTCGCACGACGCCAGCGTGGCCATCGAGGCCGCTTGTGCCATCGCCTGCGGCACTTCGGCGGCGATGGTCTCTTCCGATCTTGGGGCCGTGCTGGAGGGTTGCCATCAGGGTGCGGTTGCGGGCCGCGCCCTCGCCGCGCGGCATGGTCGGCTGGAGGCTGGGCCGCGCTTTCAGGCGCGGATGCGGCGGGCGCTTGAAATTGCGGCGCAGCATGACGAAGATTGGGCGTTCATGGCGGCACTGGAGGCCGAGATCGGCAATTCGGTCCTCGCGGCCGAGTCCGTGCCCTGCGCGATCGGCATTTTGGCTTACGGCAAGGCCGATCCTTGGCGCTGCCTGCGACTGGCGGCATCCATCGGCAATGACAGCGATTCCATCGCGACCATGGTGGGGGCGCTGGCCGGAACCATGAACGGACTAGCCACGATCCCCGCCTTCATCATCGCAGAGTTTCAACAGGCCAACCCGGACTTCGACCTGAAAGCTCTGGCGAAAGCGCTGGGCGCAGCCTAACTCTGGCTTGCGCCCTTCAGCTTCAACGCGCGTTGCGCCCGGTAGCTGAACAGAACCAGCGCCAGAATGGTCACCACGAAGGGGATCATCCGGATCAGTTCCGCCGGGGCGTTAGCGAAAAGGCCTGGGATGACCACTGCCAGACCCTCGAAAGCGCCGAACAGCAGGGCTGCCAGCATGGCCCCGACCGGATGGCGGGCTCCTAGCAGCACGGCGCCAAGGGCGATGAAGCCACGACCAGCGGTCATGTCGCGGGTAAAGCCGACATAGTTGAACATCGCCAGTTGTGCGCCGCCCAAACCGGCCAAAGCGCCCGACACCACCAGACTCCAGGCCCGCACCGCATTGATCGGAATGCCGGCAGCCTCGGGCGCTGCGGAATATTCGCCCACGCCGCGCAGCCATAGGCCCCAAGGCATGCGGTACAGAAAGTACCAGACTGCAAAGACCAAAAAGGCCGCAAGCCAGGACAGCACCGAACTGCCTGAAAGCATCGCGGCCAGAAACGACCCGATGCCGGGGATGCCGCCAAGGAACGACAGATCCAACGACGGAATGGCCTTGGAGGCGAGGTTGATCGACGTCCCCTTGTCCCCCCCGGTTGCCAGCGCCAAAGCAAAAACCGTCCCGCCCGAGGCCATGATGTTGATCGCAAAGCCGATGACGATGATGTCAGCCTTCAGGCGCAGGGCGAAGACCGCCATCACCAGCCCCAGCAGCGCCCCCGCCGTCAGCCCGGCCAAAACGGCGACATACCAAGGCGCATAAACCGACACGATCACCGAGGTCAGCGCGCCTACCAGCATCTGCCCCTCCAGTGCTACGTTTAGCGCACCGGATAGGTCGGCGATCAACCCTCCCAAAGTGGCCAGCAGCAGGGGCGTGGTGGTGCGGATCACGGTGACGAAGAACGCGGTCGAGATGACCGTGGCGAGGAGTTCCATCATTTGGCGGCTCCCTCGGCCACGGGAGCCTTGCGACCGAACAGGCCCTTGGCCCATGCCTTGCCCGGCATCTGGAAGGACGAGGATACCAGCAGGATGATGATCGCCGTTACAACGCCGATCACCTCGGCGGGCACATCGGTGCGGATGTTCATCAACTGGGCGCCTTGTCGCAGATAGCCGTAGAAGATCGCTACGACAGGCACAGCAAAAGGCCTGCTGCGGGCGACGATGGCAACCAGAATGCCTTCAAAGGCCAGACCGCCCTCGAACTGTACGGTCAGCATGCCGAAGGTCTGGCCCTGCACGAACATCGCCCCCAGCATCCCGCCCAGTGCCCCCGCCGCGGTCATGGCCGAGACCATGATCGCCGTGGCCTTGATCCCGGCATATTCCGCAAAGCGCGCGTTGTGCCCGACCAGTCGCAGCTTCAGTCCCCATGCGGTGCGGTACAGCGCGAACCAGACCAGAACCGTCGCCGC
>CANBRQ010000013.1 GCA_947371955.1 Paracoccaceae bacterium
AAAGCAAGACGCAAGGAAGACGGCCCGGTTTTGTTAACCCCAAATTAACCAAAACATGAGAAACCAATGCCATGCGCTTGATATCCCTCACCCTTCTGCTGGCTGCCTGTGGCGCCTCCCCCGCCCCCCTGATGATGGGCGCGCAAAAGGTTAACGTCACGGTCGGTGCCCATGACTACACCGTCTGGCGCCGCGACAAGGCGTTTGAGGTGGTGCGTCTGGGCTATGTCAAGCGGTCAGAGATGCCCGAGATCGAGGCCACCATGCTGGCCGTCGTGGCCAAGGTCACCGGCTGCACGCCCAAGGTCGAAACGGGGGATGGTGGAGAGGCGCGGGGCACGCTTACGGCTTGTAAATAAACAATTTATAGCCCGCATAGACCCCTGCCGCGCCAAACAGCAGCGCCCACATCGGGTTTCCCATCCACAATTCCACCACTGCCCAGGCCAGCGGGACCGCCGTGGTGACAACCCGAACCCAAGTCTTTGAAAACATGGGGTGATCGGGGTCAAGCAAGGGCTTGCGCGGTGTCAAAGGGCACCGCCAGGCGGCTGAAGCAAACTCTCGTGATCCGTCATGTCATCCCGTCCCTATGGGTTGCGAAACAGCAGCCAAACCCGGCCGCGCTTAAGCAGTCGTTAAACAGTTTGTCGTAGCCTTAGTCCACCCAGCACCGAAGAAAGGCCTACCGCCGCCGCGCCTTGCCGCCCCGCTGCCCCGCCCGCCCGGCGGTCGAGCGGCCGGATTTCGAAACCGCCTCATCGACCGCTTCGTCAATCACACTCTGCCGCGCCAAAGGATCATCCGCCACCGCAAGTTCCACAGCCTCCAGTCGTTTGACCTCATCCCGCAACCTTGCGGCCTCTTCGAATTCCAGATTCTCGGCGGCTTTGCGCATCTGCAGGCGCAAAGCGTCCAAGTGCGCCGCAAGATTCTGGCCGACATTGGCCTTGTCGACTTTCGCCGTGATGCGCGCCTGATCCGTATCGCCTTGCCACAACCCATGCAGAACGTCCTCGACGTTCTTCTTCACGGTTTGCGGTGTGATGCCGTGTTCAAGGTTGTAAGCCACCTGCTTGGCGCGCCTGCGATCCGTTTCGCCCATGGCGCGTTCCATGCTGCCGGTGATCCGGTCGGCATACATGATGACGCGGCCCTCTTCGTTCCGCGCCGCCCGCCCGATGGTCTGGATCAACGAGGTTTCGGACCGCAGGAAACCCTCCTTGTCGGCATCCAAGATAGCCACCAGCCCGCATTCCGGAATGTCCAACCCTTCGCGCAAAAGGTTGATGCCCACCAGCACATCAAACGCACCAAGCCGTAAATCCCGTAGAATTTCAATGCGTTCCAGGGTGTCGATGTCCGAGTGCATATAGCGGATACGGATGCCCTGCTCGTGCATGTAGTCCGTCAGATCCTCCGCCATCCGCTTGGTCAGCGTCGTCACCAGTGTCCGCATGCCGCGCAATGACACCTTCCGCACCTCATCCAGCAGGTCATCGACCTGCATCTCGACGGGGCGGATTTCCACCATCGGGTCGACCAGACCGGTCGGCCGGATCACCTGTTCGACAAAGGCGCCACCCGCCTGCTCCAACTCCCAGGCAGAGGGCGTGGCCGAGACGAACACCGATTGCGGCCGCATCGCATCCCATTCTTCGAACTTCAGGGGCCGGTTGTCCATGCAGGAGGGCAGGCGGAAGCCATGCTCGGCCAGCGTCATCTTGCGCCGGAAGTCGCCCTTGTACATCCCGCCGATCTGCGGGACCGAGACGTGGGATTCGTCTGCAAAAACAATGGCATTTTCCGGGATGAACTCGAACAGCGTCGGTGGCGGCTCGCCCGGCGCGCGGCCCGTCAGATAGCGGGAATAGTTCTCGATGCCCGCACAGGCCCCGGTCGCTTCGATCATCTCGACGTCGAAATTGGTGCGTTGCTCCAGCCGTTGCGCCTCCAGCAACTTTCCCTCCGCCACAAAGCGGTCCAGAGTCTGCTGCAACTCGAATTTGATCCCCTTCACCGCCTGCTGCAGCGTCGGGCGGGGGGTCACGTAGTGCGAGTTCGCATAGATGCGGATCTGCTTGAACACATCGGTCTTGGCCCCGGTCAAAGGGTCAAATTCGATAATCGCTTCAAGCTCTTCGCCAAAGAAGGAAAATCGCCAGGCCCGGTCCTCCAAGTGAGCGGGCCAGAGTTCAATCGTATCCCCCCGCACCCGGAACGACCCGCGCGCAAAGGCCATCTCATTGCGCCGATAAGCTTGCCCCACCAGTTCACCGATCACCTTCCGTGGATCGTAGCTTTGCCCCACAATCAGGTCCTGCGTCATCGCCGAATAGGTCTCGACCGAGCCGATGCCGTAGATGCACGACACCGAGGCGATGATGATCACGTCATCCCGCTCCAACAGCGCCCGGGTGGCTGAGTGGCGCATCCGGTCGATCTGTTCGTTGATCTGGGATTCCTTCTCGATATAGGTGTCAGTGCGGGCGACATAGGCTTCGGGCTGATAGTAGTCGTAGTAGGACACGAAGTATTCCACCGCATTCTCAGGGAAAAACCCTTTGAATTCAGCATATAGCTGCGCCGCGAGCGTCTTGTTGGGCGCAAGGATGATGGCAGGCCGCTGGGTTTCTTCGATCACCTTGGCCATGGTGAAGGTCTTGCCGGTGCCCGTGGCTCCCAGCAGAACCTGATCATGGTCGCCCGCCAGAACCCCCTTGGACAGTTCCGCAATCGCCGTCGGCTGGTCGCCCGCCGGCTGGAAGGGGGAGTGCATGACAAAACGCCGTCCACCCTCCAGCTTGGGCCGGGTCAGGACCTCGGGGCGCGTGTCGAGGGCGTTGGAATTGTTGTGCGGCATGATGATTCCCTTACCCGGCGGGGTTCACCCAATCTATTCCGTTTTTGTTCCCGTTAAAGGGGGGCGGTTAACGATGTCGTAACCCCTCTTGCGGCAAGGTAAAGAAAAGCCGTTCAACTTTAGGGAAAAGATGGATCAAACATGCATCTTTCGGTTGAGAATCGCGGGCGCTCGGGGCAGATTGACCGGGCAAGCAGCAAACACTGTCGGCTGGTTACAGCACACACCCCACCCCACTCCCAGTGGCCAGCCGACAGCATCTTGCTTTTATCCCCCAACTTCGGAATAAAGCGGCAGCCCTGAATTTGTGAGGTTTTTCATGCGTGCGCGCATCTACCAACCCGCCAAGACTGCCATGCAGTCCGGCACCGCCAAAGCCAAAGGCTGGGTGCTGGAGTTTGCCCCCGCGACCGCCCGCGAAGTGGATCCGCTGATGGGCTGGACCTCGTCGGATGACATGGACAGCCAGGTCCGACTGCGCTTCGACAGCCGTCAGGCGGCTGAGGAGTATGCCACCGCCCGCGGGATCGCCTTCGACGTGGTCGATCCGCATGCCCGCCGCGCCAACATCCGGCCGGGTGGCTATGGCGAGAATTTCGCGACGAACCGCAAGGGCGTCTGGACGCACTGATCATTTGCCCCGCGAGCCGGGTCCTTAAACCGTTGGAGATTATCTTGAAAAAACATGCACTTGCCCTTATTCCTTTCTTGATGGCCTCGGCTGCGGTGGCAGAGCCCGCGACGGAAGATGGGGCGGCCCATCTGACGGAAGTGTTCCAGACCTATCTGGGCACCACCGAGGGCGTCGTGACCGTTGCGGCCAATGGCGATGCCTATGACCTGACGCTGGATGCCACCCCCTTGATTGCGCTGGGAAAAGACTCTGGCGTTACGGGGACCGTGACGCCGGTTGAACTGTCGGTGACCGACAATGGCGATGGCACCTGGGACGTCTCGATGGATCAGGCGATCTCGATCGCGGTATCGGTGCCCAATGCCTTCGACCTGAAGGAAGATGTCGCATCGCAGAGCTTCGAGGGCACGTTTGACGAAAGCCTGATGGCCTTCAGCGCCATCAAGGGTGAGTTTTCAGGCGTCAAGGTCACCGAAACCATCCAGACCCCGGATCAGGCGCCGACCACGGCCGAGGTCAGCCTCGACAAGGGCAGCTTCGAGGGGACGGGCGTCGCGGGCGCTTCGGGGGGGGCGGATATCGGCCTGACCCTGACCGCATCGGGCCTGACCGAAGCGATGCAGGTCTCGCCGGGGCCGGGCCAGCCGCCGATGCCCATCTCGCTCAAGGCCGAGGGGCTGAGCGAGGTGATCAAGGGCAGCGGCTTCATGTTCGACGGCATCTTCAAGACCACCGCCTGGGTTGTGGCGCATCCGGATCAGGATGCACGCAAGGCTGACCTCGCGGGTTTCAAGACCATCATCACCGGTGCCATGCCCTTCTTCGGCAACATGGATGCCAGCGGCAAGGTCACCAAACTGTCGGTCGACACGCCGGTCGGCACGGTTGCCCTGGATGAGCTGGGATTTAACGTGGACATCAACGGCGCTGTCGCCGACGGCAAGTTCCGCGAGGCGTTTTCGCTGTCCGGCCTGACCTTGCCGCCGGGTCTGGTCCCCGCCTGGGCCGCGCCGATCCTGCCGCAGAAGCTGTCGCTTGACGTACAAGTCACTGATTTCGATGCCGCCGCCGGCCTGACCGCCGCGCTGGAGGGGTTGGATCAAACTGGCGGCATGACCGACATGACCGCGCAGAACCAGAAGATGCAGGCCGCTTTCCTGCCCAAAGGGGCTGTCACCATCACGCTCAATCCCGGCAGCCTGGCTGGCGATGGTTATGAGCTGACCTATGAAGGCGCGATGGTCGCGGGCCCCAACACACCGGTGCCGACCGGGACCGCGAAGGTCACCCTCATCGGGGCTGACAAGCTGCAAGCCGCCCTGCAGGCCGCGCCTGATGACATGAAGGCGCAGGCGATGATGGGCTTTGGCATGGCACAGGGCATGGCCAAGAAAGATGGCGACAAGCTGGTCTGGGAGATTGACGCCTCCAAGCCGGGCGCCGTTTCGGTCAACGGCACCGCGCTGATGGGTGGCAATTGAGCCTGACGATCGCACGGGAAAGTCCGGTCGGTCCTGATCTGGCGCTGCTCTTCGCGCGGCATACGGCGGATATGCATGCCGATACGCCGCCCGAAAGCATCCACATGATGGACGCCAGCGCGTTGAATGAGGCCGGCGCGCAGTTTTTCGTGCTGCGCGACGACGGGATGCCCATCGCCATGGGTGCCTTCAAGCCCTTTGAAGGCAGCCATGCTGAAATCAAATCGATGCATGTCCTGAACGAGTACCGGGGCAGGGGCCTGTCACGGCTGATGCTGAACCACATCCTACAAGAGGCGACAGCGGCGGGCATCGTCCGGCTAAGCCTTGAGACAGGCTCACAAGACATGTTCCTGCCAGCCCGCCTCTTGTATGAAAAGGCGGGCTTCACCGTTTGTCCGCCCTTCGGGGCTTATGTTCTGGACCCGATGTCGGTTTTCATGACGCGCACTCTTGCATGACGTGCCGACACAAGCCAAAAGAGCGTGAACGCGGCCCCGTAGCTCAACTGGATAGAGCACCTGACTTCTAATCAGGATGTTGGGCGTTCGAGTCGTCCCGGGGTCGCCAAATTCTTTTCCACGCCGTGTGACATCGCCCGCAAGGTCAGGCGTTCCGCCGGGCCTCGAGCATGTTCAGCTTGCGCCAGCGCGGGTCGCCCGACACTTCGGCGCCGACCCAGTCCGGCAGGACAACCGGATAGTCCGCCCGTGGCAACTCGATCTCCGCCAGAATGACACCTTCCAGCGGGGCGTCATATTCGTCGATCTCCCAGACAAGGCTGCCAGCCGGCACAAGATGGCGGGTCTTGGACAGGATGCGCCCCTCGCAGTGGTGGTCCAGCAGCAGCTGCGCCTGTGCCATGTCCAGCGGCAACTCAACCTCTTCGCGCTGCAGGCCCTCACGACGCCCCTTGAAGGTCAGCGTCGCATGCCCGTCGCAAAGCCGCACCCGCAGCTTGCGGCCTTCGGCATTCATCAGCAATCCGTCGACGATCTGCAGACTGTGCACAACGGCTTGCCGCCACGCATCCGTTGCCGTCAGGAATTTCCGTTCGATCTCAACCGCCACGCGCTTGTTCTTTTCGTGATCTTGGGGCGTCGGTCGCCCGGAACCGGCAACTCCATCCGGCAACGGAGCGTTAATCGAAATTCATGAAGCCGTCATGCCCTTGTTGCAAACGCAACGCATGAAAGCGTCGTGAAGCAAACGCAACGGAGCAATGCGTGCCGCAGGGTCGGTTTGATATGCGGATGGGCGCGCAACTGGCGCAGATGTCGCTGACAGAACAGCGGCTGGCGCGGGCGATTGCGCTGCACAAGGACCGGGTCGTGCTGGCCTCGGCCACGCAGATCGCAGATCTGGCGGGCACCAGCGATGCGACCTTGCTGCGCATGATCCGCGCCTTGGGCTATGAAACGCTGGCCGAACTGCGTGAGGATCTGCTGGCTGATCTGACCGGCGGTGCTGCACCCTCGTCGCGAATGCAGTTGTCAATTGAAGAGGCCGGTGCCGATCCGGCCCGGCTGCTCGCCCATGTCGTTGGCATTCAGGAAGATCATCTGGCCGCCCTGCGCGCCCCCCCCTTGGCCGCAGCCTTTGGTGCGGCGCTGGAGGTTCTGGCTGCCGCTGCGACCACCCATGTCTTCGGCCTAGGACCCTCGGGCGCGATGGCGCAGTATCTTGGCCTGCAACTGGCCCGGGTCGGACGGCCCGCCCATGCGCTGACCGCAAGCGGGATTGGTCTGGCTGATCAGATGCTTGCGATGCGGCCCGGCGATGCGCTGGTGCTTATCGCCTATGCCCCGCTCTACCGCGAAGTCCGCGCCGTGATGGACCGGGCCGAGGCGTTGGCTTTGCCCGTGGTCCTGATCTCTGACAGTCTGGGGCCTTTGCTGGAGGGCCGCATCGCGGTGACCCTTGACGTGCCGCGCGGCCGGTCCGAACACCTTGCCCTGCATTCCGCCACCATGGTGATGATCGAGGCGCTGGTGCTGGGCCTGTCTGCCCGCGACCGCGACCGCGCGCTGGATGCGCTCGATGATTTTGCCAGCCTGCGCGCCGCCATCGACAGCGGCTGGACCAAACGCGGCACCCGCCGCCGCAAGACACCCGAAATTCCCCCCCAGAATCCCCCGGCGGCTGAAATGCCGCCTTCCCCGTAAGGAGCCTTTAAGATGATGAAACGCGCCTCCCTTGGCCTTGCCCTGCTGCTGTCCACCGCTGCCCTGCCTGCCATGGCTGCCGATCTGGTCCTGTACGATGCCCTCGACTTCGCCGGTCCCGTCGCTGCCGCCTTCACCAAGGCCACCGGCGTCACCGTTGACGTGGTGGAGCCCGGTTCGACCGGCGAAACCCTCGGCAAGATCGCTGCCGAAGGTCCGAACCCGCAATTCGACATCCTCTGGGTCGATGGCTCGGCGGTGTTCGAGCGTCTGCTGCAAGACGGTTCGCTGCAGGCGGTTCCGGCCGATGTTGCCGCTGCCATCAAGTTCAACGACCTCGGCAAGGCGCTGACCCCGGCCGATCTGGCCTATATCCCGACCGGCGCCTCGACCACGGCGATTGAAGTCAACACCACCAAGGTGGCCGAAGCCGATTATCCGAAGTCCTGGGCCGATCTGGCGAAGTTCGCCGGTGCCGTTGCTGCGAAGGACCCGAACCTGTCCGGCCCGGCCTACCAGTGGCTGGCGGGCTTCTTCCAGACCAATGGCGTTGACGCGGGCAAGGCCCTGCTGGCGCAGGTGCTGACCAACAAGGACCTGTCGGGTCTGGGCTCGGGCGGCAAGATCAACAAGGCCGTGCTGACCGGCGACGCCAAAGTCGGCATCAACCAGGACAGCTCGATCATCGCCAAGCAAGTCGGCGGAGAGCCGGTGGTCGCCGTCTACCCGTCGGAAGGCTCGGTTGCGCTTCCCGAAGGTCTGGGCATTGGCGCCAAGTCGCAGCACATGGACGCGGTCAAGAAATTCATCGCCTACGTGACCTCCGCTGAAGGTCAGGCCGCGATGCAGGCGGGCGATGACACCGACTTCTTCTTCATCCCCGTCATCGATGGTGTGAAGCCCAAGGCGGAACGTCCGGCGATCACCTTCATCACGCTGGATGACAAAGTGGCTTCCGCGCATGAGACGGAATGGAAGCAGTGGTACAAAGACACCTTCGTTCCCCAGTGATCCGCAGTTGAGCCTGCATGAAACCCAAGGTGCGGCGTACCCTCGCCGCACCGAAGCAACCCGGCGCCTCTGGCTGCCGGGTTGGTTGACCATGGCTGCCGTCGATGTGCCGATCTTGCTGGTCTTCGGGCTGCTGATCGTCCTGCCGCTGCTGACCGTTCTGGCGCAAGCCGTGATGCCCGCGCTGTTCGACCCCAAGGCGCCGGGCCTAGCCATCGACATCTCGCCGCTGGCACAGGCCGTCATGGCCCCCCGCGTCATCCGCTCCATCCTGCATTCCGTCGAACTGGGCGCCGCTGTCGCCGTGACCGCCACCATCGTCGGAGGCCTGTTTGCCGCCCTGACCCAACGGTTCCGCCTGCCGTTGCGCGCCCTTTATGCCCCGGTGCCGTGGCTGGTCTTCCTGACCCCCGCTTACCTCAAAGCCATGGCCTGGGTCCTGCTGATGGCCCCCGGCGGGTACCTCGCGCAACTGGGTGTCCTGCCGCACTGGGCCTCGGACGCCTTCTTCGGCCTTGGCGGGCTGGTCTTCGTCCACACCCTCAGCCTGTTCCCGTTGCCCGCTTTCATCCTAGGCTCCGCCCTCGCAGGTCTGGGCCAAGACATCGAGGACGCCGCCCGCCTTGCCGGAGCAGGCACATGGCGCATCTGGCTGCGCATCAATCTGCCCCTCCTGCTGCCGGCCATCGCCCTGTCGATGATCGCCACCTTCGCCGAGGTTCTGTCCGACTTCGGCCTCGCCTCCACCATCGCCCACTCCTCTGGCTTCGGCGTGCTGACCTATGGCATCTATGCCGCCGCCTCAGACTACCCGGTCGATTTCCCGCTGGCGGGGGCCGAGGCGCTGGTGCTGCTGACCCTGATCCTGCTCGTCACCCTTGCCGACCGCCTGCTGCGGAAACAAAGCGCCTTGCGCCTCATCTCTGGCCGCAGCCGCCGCAGCATCAAACAAGAGCCAAGGCCTCGGACGCGCTGGCTTCTCTCCGGCATTGCCGTGCTGATCGGCGTGCTGGCGATCTGGCTGCCCTTGGTCGTCATCCTGATCCGCACCTTCACCGCCACTTTGGGCCATGGGCTGGAACTGACCAACTTCACCCTATCCAACGTGATCGAGACCCTGACACCCGGCGCCCCGGCGCTGGATGCCATATGGCGCAGCTTCCTCTACGCCGCCATCACCGCCTTCATCGCCGCCACCATCGCCCTGATCCTCGCTGCCCGTCTTGACCGCGCCGGACCCAACCTCCGCGCCGCCGTCAACGGCATCGCCCTCGGCACCATCGCCATCCCCGGCATCGTGCTGGCCTTCGGCTATATCCTCGTCTGGAACCGCCTGCCCGGCTTCCGCGATTGGCCCTTTCCGCACTACGGCCAAGCCTCGCTGCTGATCACGGGCTACGTGGCCGCCGCCTTGCCCTATTGCCTGATCATCATCCTGACCGCCGTGGGCCAACTGGCCCCCAGCCTGACGGACTCCGCCCGCCTTTACGGCCACGGCCCGACCGCAAGGCTGATCAAGGTGGTGCTGCCCCTTGTCCTGCTGGCTGTCATCACCGCCGCCGCCCTGACCTTCATCCGCACCGTGTTTGAACTGCCCGTCTCGCAGCTGCTGATCCCGCAAACCGGCAGCCCGGTGCCGCCCTATGTCGTGCGTCTCCTCGGCCACGACGACGACGGCCTCGCCTCGGCGCTTGCCCTCCTCTGCATGGTCGGTGCCGGAGGCATTGCCGGGGCAGGGTGGCTCCTCGCCCGCAAAAACCTGAACTTCTCCTCCGAGGCGCGTCAATGACCTGGGCCCTGATCTGCGAAGGCATCGAAAAGCGCCTCGGCGGCAAACCGATCCTGCGCGCGCTTGACCTGACCGTCGCCCCCGGAGAGGTCGTCTCCCTCCTTGGCGCCTCCGGCTCTGGCAAGACCACGCTCCTGCGCGGCATTGCCGGCCTCAACCACCCCGACGCCGGCCGCATCATCCTGAACGGGGTCGAGGTCTTTGGCCATTCCCGCCTGATCCCGGCCGAAAAGCGCCAGATCGGCATGGTGTTTCAAGACTATGCCCTTTGGCCCCACATGACCGTCGCCGGCAACCTTGGCTTTGCCCTTGCCACCCAACGCCTGCCCGCCGCCGAAACCGCCGCCCGGATCACCCACGCGCTGGACGTCACCCGCCTTGGCCCCCTGCGCGACCGCCTGCCGCAAGCCCTCTCCGGCGGCCAGCAGCAACGCGTCGCCATCGCCCGCTGTCTCGCCGCCCGTCCACAACTGATGCTGTTCGACGAACCCCTGTCCAACCTTGACGCCGCCCTGCGCGAAGACCTGCGGACCGAGATGATGGATCTTGTCCGCCAGGAAGGCATCACCGTCATCTACGTCACCCATGATCAGGCCGAGGCCATGGCCGTCTCCGACCGCATCGCCGTGATGCGTGACGGCGAAATCGCCCAACTCGACACCCCCGAAACCCTGTACAACGAACCCGCCACGCCCTTTGTCGCCAGCTTTATCGGCGGCTTCTCCCTGCTGCAGGGCATGGGCGAGGGCGGCACCTTCCACGTCGAAGGCTGGTGCCTGAGCCTGCCTGCCGCGTCGGGCCCCCACGTTCTGGTCATCCGCCCCGAGGATGCCCGCCCCGCAGCAGACCATCCTGCCACCCGCCTGATTGCCAAAGTGCGCAGCGCCGCCTATCAAGGCCGCTGCTGGCGTCTGACGGTCGATATCGCGGGCCAGATCATCCGTCTGGACTGGCCCGGTCCCGCCCGTCCGGGTGACTGGCTCGAGTTTTCGCTGCCGCCCGACCGCTGCCGCCTTCTGGCCACTGACCCGGCCCCGATCCTCAAGCCCGCCTGATTTCCAAGGAAGCCTCTCGCATGACATGGACCGCCCTTCTGCCCACGATAACCGCCGCCTTCCTCGCCTCATTGGTCGAGGTGGTCGAGGCCTTCACCATCGTCCTCGCCGTAGGCCTGACCCGGGGCTGGCGTCCGGCCTTCACCGGCTCGGCTCTGGCTCTGGCGCTTTTGGTCCTGATCGTGCTGATCTTCGGCCCGCTTCTGGCTCTGATCCCGATCGCCGTGCTGCAATTCACCGTGGGCGTCCTGCTGATCCTCTTCGGCCTGCGCTGGCTCAGAAAAGCTATCCTGCGCTCTTCCGGCTGGATCGCCCTGCATGACGAAGCCGCCGAGTTCGCCAAGGAAACCAATGCCCTGAAGGCGCAAGCCGCTGAACGCCGCGCTGATTTCCTGGCTGGCACGGCGGCCTTCAAGGCCGTCCTCTTGGAAGGCATCGAGGTCGTCTTCATCGTCATCGCTGTCGGCACCGCGCATGGCCAGACCTTCTGGGCCGGCATGGGGGCGCTGGCTGCCGTAGTCCTCGTGCTGCTGGCAGGCATGGCCCTGCACCGCCCGCTGGTGCAGGTCCCGGAAAACACGCTGAAATTCGTGGTGGGCCTGATGCTCTCCGCCTTCGGCGTGTTCTGGACTGGGGAAGGCCTTGGCGCCGACTGGCCCGGTGCCGATCTGGCCCTTGTGTGGATTTTCGCCCTGTTCCTGATCTTCGCCCTCGCCGCCGTCCGCCTGATCGCCAAACCGCAGAAAGGGGTCACCGCATGAACCTGCTGAAACTCATCTGGGACGAAACCCTCGGCATGTTCGTCGACGACGGCGCGCTGGCCCTGCAAGCCGTCATCCTGATCGCCGGGATCACCGCCGCCGTCAAACTCGCAGGCCTGTCCCCCCTTTTGGGCGGCGTCCTCTTGCTGGCCGGCTGCCTCGTCGTCCTCGGCCTCAGCCTGCTGCGCAAGACCCGCAGCCGCTGAACGGAACGCGTCAGCCGCTTAGGCTGGCACCCTTTCCCTCGCGACGTCGTGAGCCGTCAGTCTTTTTCCTGTTTCTGCGGTGAAGAGGTGGACGGCGTCGGGTTGGGCCTTGATGGCCATGGGTTGGCCGTGTTGGAGGTCGTGTTTTTCGGGGGAGAGGACGGAGATTGTGAGGTCTTCGAATCTGAAGTGGTAGAGTTTTGCGGGTCCGGTTTCTTCGGCGAAGTCGAAGGTGGCGGTGATCTGGCCCTGGCCTGCGGGGACGAGGGTCAGGGCCTCGGGGCGCAGGCCGATCTGGGTGAGGGCGCCGTCGTGCTGCGCTGCGAGGGCTGCGGGGATGTCGATGCGGGCGTCGTTGGCCAAGATCACGGCGTGGTGTTGGGCGGAGATCTGGCCCGAGAGGAAGTTCATCGCCGGTGAGCCGATGAAGCCTGCGACATAGACCGAAGCCGGGTGGTGATAGATGTCTTCCGGCGTGCCGATCTGCTCGATGACACCCTTGTTCATCACGACAAGGCGGTCGGCGAGCGTCATGCCCTCGGCCTGGTCGTGCGTCACGAAGACCGAGGTGGCCTTGATCTGGTTGTGGATCCGGCGGATTTCGTGGCGCATCTGGACGCGGAGTTTGGCATCCAGATTCGACAAGGGCTCGTCGAACAGGAAGACGGCGGGTTCGCGGATGATGGCGCGGGCCATGGCGACACGCTGGCGCTGACCACCCGAGAGCTGGCCGGGGCGGCGGTCGAGGAATTCGGTCAGGCCGACCGAGGCCGCCACCGAGGCCACCTTGGCCAGACGGTCCGCCTTGGGCAGGCCGGCCACTTTCAGGGCATAGCCGATGTTTTCGGCGACCGTCATGTGGGGATACAAAGCGTAGTTCTGGAAGACCATGGCGCAGCCGCGTTCATGCGGTTCCAGGTCGTTGACCACGCGGCCGGCGATGGAGATCTCGCCGGCGGTGACCGATTCCAACCCGGCGATCATGCGCAGCAGGGTGGATTTGCCGCAGCCGGACGGCCCGAGGATGACGATGAACTCGCCCGTCGCCACGGCCAGATCGACGCCGTGCACGACCTCGGTCTTGCCATAGGATTTGCGGACCTGATGCACTTGGATATCGGCCATTTCTAACTCCTACTTATCGGTATTGATCAGGCCGCGCACGAACCAGCGCTGCATGAAGACGACGACGACGATGGGTGGCAGCATGACGATCAGGGTGCCCGCCATCGCGATGTGCCATTTCGGCACCTCGCCGCCGGTGGCGGAGAATTTCGGCACCAGGCGGGACAGTTCCACCGCGATCATGGCGTAAGACTGGTCGGTGACGACCAGCAAGGGCCAGAGGTACTGGTTCCAGGCATAGACGAACATGATCGTGGCCAGAGCCGCGATGTTGACGCGGCTGAGCGGGATGAGCACGTCCCAGAGGAAGCGCAGGGGGCCTGCGCCGTCCATCTTGGCGGCCTCGACCAGTTCTTCCGGGATGGTCAGGAAGAACTGACGGTAAAGGAACGTGCCGGTGGCGGTGGCGACCAGGGGCATGATCAGGCCCGCGTAGGAGTTCAAGAGGTTCCATTCCAGCTTGATCTCGATGCCGGACAATGCTTGGACCAGCCATGTCAGTCCCGAGAGATCCAGCAGGGTCTGGAACGGCAGGAAGGCGTTGGCCGCCACCGCATAGGTCGGCACGATGCGCACCTCCAAAGGCAGCATCAGGGTGATGAAGATCGCCCAGAAGATCGGCATCTTCAGGCGGTGGTCGAAGAAGACAAGGCCAAAGGCGGTGATGCAGGACAGCACGATCTTGCCCGTCATCACCCCCATGGCCACGATGAAGGTGGTGACAAACCGCTGGCCCAGATGGCCCTTGTCCCAGGCCGCCTGCAGGTTGATCCAGAGCTGGTCACCGGGCAAGAGGTTGGGCGGCACCGAGACCACATCCTGCAGGCTGTGCGAGGCCGCGACGATGACCAGATACATCGGCAAGAGAAGGAAGATCAGGCCCATGGTCAGGATCACATGGGTGGCGATGTTCAGCACGGGGGTGCGTTCAATCATGTGTAATGCACCTTGCGCTCGATGTAGCGGAACTGGACGAAGGTCAGGGCGATGACCAGAAGCATCAGGATGATCGACTGGGCGGCAGCGCCCGAGTAATCCAAGCCCTGAAAGCCGTCGTTGAAGATCTTGTAGACCATGAGGTTGGTGGCGCGGCTCGGGCCCCCGGCGGTCATGGTGTCGACGATGCCGAAGCTGTCGGTGAAGCTGTCGGTGATGTTGATCACCAGCACGAAGAAGAAGGTCGGCGCCAGCAAGGGCAGCTGGATGTCGCGCATCCGGCGCAGCACGCGGGCGCCGTCCATCGCACCTGCCTCGATCAGGGACCGCGGGATCGACTGCAAGCCTGCCAGGAAGAAGATGAAGTTGTAGGCCACCTGCTTCCAGGCGCCTGCCACGATCACCATCGCCATGGCCTGATTGCCGTCATCGACCGGGTTCCACAGATGCGGGAACAATTGGTTGACGAACATCATGATCCCCGCGCCGGGGGTGAAGATGAAGCGGAAGGCCAGACCGACCGCAGGCGCGGCAATCGCATAGGGCCAGATCATGCCCACTTTATACAGCTTGTAGCCCGCCAGCTGCCGGTCGGCAAAGATCGCCAGGGTCAGCGCCATGCCCACGGCCAGCACGGTCGAGCCCACGGCATAGACCACCGAGACCCAGATCGAGGACCAGTAATAGGGGTCCTCCAGAATGGTCCTGAAGTTGTCAAAGCCGACCCAGGTGTTGCCGCCCCCCCAGGGCTGCTCCAGCGTGAAGGCCCAGTACAGCGCCTGTGAGGTCGGGAAGTAGAAGAAGGTGAAGACGATGATCAGCTGCGGCGCCACCATCAGCCCCGCCACCCAGTTGTTCTTGAAGTAAGCGCGGCGCATGGGCAGGTCCTTGAGCGGTGGCCGGAACGGAAGACCCCCTCCGGTTTGGCACCGGAGGGGGAAGGATCAGGTCAGATCAGGTCAGATCACGGCAGGGTCTTGCCGGCATAGGTCTTGGCGAACTTCTCAAGCATCGCATTGCCACGCTCGACCGACTGGTCGTAGGCAGCCTGCACGGTCATCTGACCGGCCAGAGCGGCCTGGACGTCCGACAGCCATTCGGCGCGCAGCTGGATCATCGAACCCAGACGGAAGCCGCGGTTCAAGGGGCCCGGCTCGGTCGCGGTCAGGGACGCGATGGCGGTCTCGCGGCCCTTGTAGGGGGCGGCCGCGTAGAAGCCGTCCTTGGTCAGCTGGTCGAAGGCCGATTTGGTGACGGGGATATAGCCGGTGTTGGAGACCCAGAACTTGATCGAGTCCGGCGTCGAGATGAACTTCAGGTACTCGGCCACACCGCGGTATTCGTCTTCCGACTTGCCGGCCAGAACCCAGAGCGAGGCGCCGCCCACGACGGAGTTGTGACGCTCGCCAGCCTTTTCGGTCGGGATCATGCCGACATCCCAGTGCAGGTTGTCAGCATGCTTGAGGTTCAGCGAGGAATGGTTGGCGATCGAACCGAAGAAGAACGAGCAGATGTTCTGCGAGAAGGCTTCCTGGGAGTTCATGCCACCGGCAGAGACTTTCATCTCGGCCAGACCGGCGTCGAGCCAGCCCTTGATGTCTTCCATGTGCTTGACGGCCGAGGTCGTGTTGTACACCAGCTTGGTGTCCAGCCCGTCATAGCCGTTGTTGTTGGTGGCGAGCGCCACGTTGTTGATGGCCGAATACTGCTCGAGGTCAACCCAGACCGAGGGCTCGTAACCGTAAGCGCATTTCGACGGGTTCTTGGCCTTCAGCGCCTTCAGCGTGTTGCCGAACTCTTCCCAGGTGGCGGGGACGGGCATGTTCACCGAAGCCAGATCATCGGTGTTGTAATACATCACAGCGGTCGAGGAGTTGAAGGGCATCGAGAACATCTCGCCCTTGGACGACGAGTAGTAATCGGCGATGCCGGGGAAATAGTCGTCCCAGTTGATGTCGATCTTGAAGTCTTTCATCATCTGCGTGACGGCATAGAACTGGCCCGACATCATCAGATCCGCGGTGCCGGCATCAAACGACTGCAGCAAAGCCGGAGCCTTGCCCGCGCGGAACGCGGCAATGGCCGACTGGACCACCAGTTCATAGCCATCATAGCCGGTGCAGACGGCTTCATACTTGTCCTGGGACGCGTTGAACCGATCACAGGTCTGCGCCAGCACGGCACCCAGATCGCCCGACAGCCCATACCAGTAATCAAACTTGATCTTCTCAGCCGAAGCGGTGGTGGCACAAAAAGCCAACGCCAGCGCAACAAGCGCCGGATAGGTCTTGGTCATCATGGTTCTCCCGGTTGATCCCCTGCACAAAGCAGGCGCCCGCCTGACCTAACGCCCGCTCATGTCAAACCATCAACACTTGGGCGAAGGTTTGGAATCGGGTTTGCTTCAAACATGAAACAGTTCCGTAAACACCCTCGGTGGCACAGGGTCAGTCGCGCAGCGGGCGGATGTCGGCGGGATCAATCTCGGCATAGACCTCGGTGCCGGGGGGCAGGGGCGGCAGGCTTGGGCGGCTCAGCACATCGACCCGAAGCGAGACGCCCAGCGCCAGAACGGTATAGCGCACGGTGGACCCCAAAAGCAGACGGCTGGTGATTTCGCCTTTGGTGCTGAGCTTGTCGCCCGCTGGCGTCCGGGCGAGGCTGATGGTTTCGGGATGCAGGGCCCAAGCCTCGGCGGTGGTCTGGCCGAACAGGCGCAGGACCTGATCCGGCTCCAGAATGTTGATATTGCCGATGAAACCGGCAACCGCGCGGTTGGAGGGCGCACCATAGACCTCATGCGGGGCGCCCGATTGCACGATGCGGCCCTGTTGCATCACCGCGACACGGTCGCCCAGCACCAGTGCCTCTTCCTGATCATGGGTCACGAAGACGGCGGTGAAACCGATGCGGGCCTGCAGGCGCTTGAACTCTTCCTGCAGGCGTTTGCGGATTTGCGCGTCCAGCGCCGAGAGCGGTTCATCCAGCAGCAGCAGTTGCGGCTCCAGTGCCAGCGCCCGCGCCAGCGCCACGCGCTGCTTTTGGCCGCCGGACAGGGCAGCGGGCCTTGCCTTGGCGCGGGGGCCAAGCTCCATCAGCTCGATCATCGCGGCGACCCTTGCGGCAAGGTCGGCCCCGCGCTTGCCCTGCTGCTGCAGGCCGAAGGCGATGTTTTCCTCGACCGTCATGTTGGGAAAGAGGGCGTAGTTCTGAAACACCATGGCGATACCGCGCTGATGCGGGGGCAGGGGCAGCACGTCGCGGCCTGCTATGGTGATGCGGCCACGGTCGGGCGTCTCCAGCCCCGCGATCACGCGCAGCAGAGTGGTCTTGCCGCAGCCGGAGGGGCCGACCAGCGCGCAGACCTCGCCTTTGGCAATCTCCAGCGCGATATCGGCGAAGACCGGGGTGGAGCCGAAGCCTTTCGACAGGGTTTCGATCTGCACGAAGCTCATGTACTTTCCTTCCGGCGCATCACGATCAGGCTGACAAGGGTGGTGGCCAGAAGGACCACGGCGAAATAGACCATGATCAGCACCGACAGCATGTGGCCCGATCCGCCGCGCATCACGTACATCAGGATCTGCATCGTCGGGAACATGCCGCCGACCAGCAGGTTGGCATAGACGAACTCGCTGATCACAAGGGTGAAATTCAGGATCAGGCCGATCACCACACCCTGCCGCACGCAGGGCAATATCACCCGCCATTGCAGCTTGAGGTCGCTGATGCCCAGCAAATACCCCGCCTCCAGCAGGTCCTGCACCGCCATGGCGTTCAGGCTGCTTTTCATCGGCACGTAATACAGCGAGGCTCCCAGCGGGATATAGCCCCAGATCAGCAGCCATGGGGAGCCCGTCAGCACCAGCCCGTAATTGCCCGCGTAAATCCTAAGCAGCCCCAACGCCATCACGATCCCCGGCACCGCATAGGGCAGCACAACCAGCCCGGCCAGCCAACGATCCACCTTGGGGAAATAGCAATGCGCCGCCAGAATAGCCGGCACGCAGATGACGGCCGAGGCGATCAGCGACCCCACGGCCAGGATCAGAGAGTTCTGCAGGGCCGTGGCAAAGCGCGGATCGGCCCACAACTCCGCCATCCAGCGCCAAGTGTAGCCAACGGGCAGCACGGACCCGGCCCAGTCCACCGCGAAGGCATTCAACCCCACGGCGAGGATCGGCAGGAACAACAGAGCCAGCAGCAGCGCCACAAGGCCAAGGCGCAGGGGGTCAAGACGCACGCCTGGCCCTCCTTTTGGCCCAAATCTGTTGGGCGACGATGGGCAGGATCAGCGTGACGACGAGGATCATCGACAGCGCGTCAGCAAGGTTCGGGTCGGAATAGACATCGCCCGCCACCAATTCGCCGATATGGATCGTCACAAGGTTGACATTGCCCCCCGCCAGCGCAAAAGCGGTCGCATAGGTCCCCATGGCGTTGGCAAACAGCAGGACCGAGGCGCCCAGCAGGCTCGGTGCCAGAATGGGCAAGCCGATCCGGCGCCAGAAGGTCAGCCGGGACACGCCAAGCAACTTTGCCGCCTCCTCGATTTCCGGGGTGATGGCAGAGAGGCTGGGGAAGATCACCAGAATGCCAAGGCAGATCTGGAAGTAAGAATAGACCAGCACCAGCCCGCCGATGGAATAGATGTTCAGATCATCAATCAACCCGGCAGCCTTCAGCAGCAGAGTGAAAGACCCTGACAGCCCGAACATGATGATGAAGGCGAAGGCCAGTGGAAACCCGGTGAAATTGGCCCCGATGTTGGAATAGGTCAGGATCAGGGTTTGAATCCCCTCGGGAACCCGCTGCAAAAGTCGGGAAATGGGAAGTGCCAGACCCATGCCAAGCAGGGTTGTGAACAGCGACAGCCACAGGCTCGTGACAAATGCCCCGCGATGATAGCCCGATCCGATCAACTCGGCATAGTTGCCGAAGGACCAATGCCCGCCTCGGGAAAAGCTGGACATGACCACCGCGCACAAAGGCAGCACTTCGAACAACAAAAGCACCGCAAAAAGCGGTGCAAGGGCGAGGATCATCCAGCGCGAACGGGTCATGCAGGGCCTGTGAAGGCGGCCCCGGATCGCTCCGGGGCCGTGGATTGGGGGGGCCGGGATTAGATCAAAGCTTGGTGGCAACCTGCTCTTGCCAAGCCTTGGCAAGGGTCTTGGCGCCATCCGTCCAGATCGCAGCGTTGATCGGGCGGGCCTTGGCATACATCTCGGCCGGCAGAACCTTGTCGGCCGCTTCCGGCGGCAGGGTGATCTGGTCGATCCGGATCGGACGAGCGTAGCCCATCGCGAACAGAACCTGACCTTCATCCGACAGCGCGAATTCGCGGGCCAGCTTGGCGATGTTCGGGCGCTTGGCATAGGCGTTGATCGTGGTGGTATAGCCCGATATGACCGAACCATCCGCCGGGATCACCACGTCGAACTTGTCCTTGCCCACCACATCGCGCCACGCCAGCGCGTTGAAGTCCCAGACGAGCGCCACTTCGACTTCACCTTTTTCCATCGTCGCGGCCGAGGCGTTGACGGGCAGCAGACGACCCGCCGCAGCCAGCTTGCCGAAGAACTCGATGGCCGGGGCCAGATTGTCTTCCGCGCCACCCAGGGCAATCGCCGCCGCCAGCACGGCAGCGTTCGACTGCGCGGCTTTGCCGACTTCACCCACGGTGACCTTGTAATCGCCGGTCAGCAGGTCCGCGAAGGACTTCGGCGGATTGGCGACCGATTTGGAGATCAGGAACGCGATCGTGCCGGTATAGGACAGCGCCCAGTGGCCTTCCTCGTCCCGCGCCCAAGCCGGGATCTTGTCCCAGTTGGTGGTCTTGTAGGGCTGGCTCAGGCCACGCGCGATGGCGATCGGGCCGAATTCCAGACCCACTTCACCGATGTCGGCCGAAGCATTGGCCTTCTCCGCCTCAAACTTCGCCAGTTCTTCAGCCGAGGACATGTCGGTGTCGGTGTGCGTGACGCCATACTTGGCCGAGATCGCCTTCCACAGGCCACCCCAGTTCGCCCAATCGTCCGGCATGCCCAGCGAGACGATCATGCCTTCCGCCTTGGCGGCAGCTTCCATGTCGGCCATCGCATCGGCGCGCACGAGGCGCGTGCTCAGCATCAAGGCGCCGAAGCTCATCCCGAAGAGTTCACGTTTGGTGATATCCATGTCCTTAGCCCTCTGGTCAGATTATTTTGCCCTCCATCGCCGCTGTCGGTGACACTGGCATGATGCGGATGTGATGATTGGATGAACTCAAAGGCCGCCAAGAGGGTGGCCAACGCCAAGGGCGCGCCGGGCCATCGTTAAAGCTTGAATCTTCCAAAAACGTATATACATATGATGTACGTAAACCAGAACTGGAGGCGAGATGAGCAAGCACAAGACTGCCGGAAAAGAGAAGGACAAGGGCGTTCAACTGGTGATCCGCATCGCCAAGTCGGAACGGACGGCCTTCGTCGACCTGTGCGAGGCGCTTGACACCACCGCCGCCCGCGAAATCCGCCGTTTCATGCGGGAATTCGTAGCCTCCAAAGCACCGGCGGCGGTGGCAGAGACCCCGAGCGCCCCGGCAGAGCCCACGGCAGCCGAACCGGTTGCAGAGCCTGTCGCAGAGGCGGCAACAGATCTTGCTGAGGAGGCCGGGACGCCGAAAAAGACGCGCAAACGCGTCAAGGCGTGACCAGCTTGGGCCAGGGTCGGATAAACCGGGGCGATCTGTCGGGCACCCCCGGGGGCCCGCGATGACCCATGCCGAGCTTTACCTGCTGCAGGGAACCGCTGCACTGGCCCTGGCGACCGAGGCTTTGGGCAAGCTTGCCCCCTCGGTGGCAGAGCAGGCTGAAGCCGCCGCCTTCACCTGTCTTGACCTGTTTGACCAGTCGCTGCGCCGGTCAAACCGGATGCTGTTGGACCTTGGCACCTCGCTGGCACTGATCCAGCCCGATGGCCGCGTCATCACCCAAACCCTGCACGGCACCCCAAGGTTCGCCCCCGATCTGGCCGATGGCCCGGTCAAGCGCGCCCTGTCCGACCTGTCACCGCTGCGCAGCCTCCTGCCCTTGGGCACAGGCAAGGCCACCGCCTTCACCCTCGCCTTTGTGGACGAGGATCAGAAGACCCACTGCCGCGCCGCGCTTTACAGCCTGACCGGGGCCGAGGGGCAGACCCTGGTGCTGGTGCGGCCTCAGGGCCTGCGCGGCTATGGCAAAGCCCTCACAGACCTGCGCCAGCATCTGGATGCCAGTGGCGCGGCCTTTGACATGGCCACGCTCTATGCCCTGCTGGTCCCCGCAGCACCGGTCCCCGATCCCAAGACGAAATCAGCGCTCGCCCCCGGCCAAACCGCCTTTACCGCCGCCACCGCGATCATCGCGCGGCAAATTCCTGTGGCCCAGCGGGCTGAACCCGGCATCATTGCTGACCATGACACTGAATTCCTGCATGACTACCGCGTGGCCCTGCGCCGCATCCGCTCTGTCCTCAGCCTGTTCCGCGATGTCTATCAGCCCGCGCAAACCACCGCCCTGAAGGCCCGCTTCGCCACGCTGATGGCCCAGACCGGGCCCTTGCGCGATCTGGACGTGCTGCTTTTGGGCAAGCAAGACTACTACGACCTGCTCCCCCCCAGCCTGCATCCCGGACTGGACACAATGTTCGCCCTGCGCAAAGCCGAGCGGACCCGCGCCCATGCCCGTCTGTCGCGCCAATTGCGCAGCAAGGCCCATGCGCAGGCGATGACTGACCTCGCCGGTCTTTTCTCCAGCCCGCACACCCTGCTGCCGGGACCCGCCGCCGACCGTGCCGCCCAGGATTTCGCCTCCAGCCTGATCTGGAAACGCTTCCGCAAGATCCGCCAGATCGCCGCCAGCATCGGCCCCGACACAGGCGACCTCGCCGTGCATGCCCTGCGCATCCATTGCAAGAAACTGCGCTACCTGATGGAGTTCTTTGCCGGCCTCTTCCCGGGGCCTGCCGTCAAATCCGTGCTGACGCCCCTGAAACGGGTGCAAGACCACCTTGGCCTTGTGAACGACCTCTCCGTGCAGGAAACCCATTTGCAGACCTTCCTGCAGGGACTTGACGGCTTGGCCGATGGCCCGAAGCTGCAAGTCGCCCAGACTGTCGGCGCACTGACCACGGTCCTGCACCGTCGCAAGCTGGAGGAGCGGCAAAAGACAATAGCCACCCTGTCCGGCTTCCTCAGCCCCGAGGTGCAAAAGACCTTCCGCGACCTCTTTCACGCAAGAAAGCCCAAGCCATGAAGATCATCGCGAGCTACGCCAACAAGGGCGGCGTCGGCAAGACGGCAGCTGCCGTGAACCTCGCCTATGCCCTGGCCGCCGCCGGGCACCGGGTCCTTTTGTGCGATCTGGACCCGCAGGGCGCGGCCAGCTTCTACTTCCGTGTCAAACCCTCGAAAAAACTGACCGAATCCGAATTCTTTCAGGATGTCGCCAAGTTCACCAATGCCATCAAGGCCACCGACTATGACAACCTCGACATCTTGCCCGCCAACATGGGCTTTCGCGATTTCGACGTCTTTCTGGCCCGGATGAAGCAGCCAAGGTCGCGGCTGAAACAGGCGCTGAAGGCGGTGTCGGGCGACTTCGACGCGATCATTCTGGATTGCCCGCCCAATATCTCCACCCTGTCCGAGAATATCTTCAAGGCCGCCGATGCCGTGCTCGTGCCGATCATCCCCACCACCCTGTCAGAGCGCACCTTCCAGCAGCTTTGCAGCTTCTTCAAAGACAACGACCTGCCGGCTGGCAAGCTGCACGGCTTCTTCAGCATGGTGCAGGCCAGCAAATCCCTGCATGACGAGACGATGGCCGTGATGCGTGCGGCCTATCCCAAGGCGCTGCTGGCCACCAAGATCCCCTTCGCCTCTGATGTGGAACGGATGGGCGTGCACCGCGCCCCTGTTCTGGTCTCGGCCCCGAACAGCGCCTCGGGCAAGGCCTATCAGGCGCTGGCGGATGAGGTGACCCTACGGCTTGGCGTGATCTGACCCTCGCCGATCCGGGACCTGTCTTAAATCTGTGACCATCCGGTTGGAAACCTGCATCAGGCCCATTACCTTGCGGATTGGCTTTCGGGACCGGGCGACTTGGTTCAAACGCCCTGAATCCCGCCGGCATCCCACTTCGGGCTTGGTGGAAAGACCGGGGCGGACTAGTCGTTAGGAAGCCTTGGTCCCACAAGGGAGGAGAATTCGATGCGGCGCGTCCTTTTGATTCTGGCAGCTTTGGTGGCGGCGGCCGTGGCGGTTGTCCTTGGCCTTGGCGTCCTTGCCCCAACACCCGTGCCGCTCTCCATCGTCGCCGGGTCCGAGAACAAGACCCTCGAACCCCTCCTCCTCGACTGGGCCGCCAAGAACGGCGTGGCCCCTACCATCACCTACCTCGGCTCGGTCGATATCTCGCGCGAGTTGCAGAAGGGAACCGCCACCGCCTATGACGCGGTCTGGCCCGCGAACTCCCTCTGGATCGCCCTTGGCGACACCGGCAAGGTCGCCAAGCACAGCGAAAGCATCCTGCGCTCTCCGGTCGTGCTGGGCCTGAAGAAATCCATCGCGCAAAAGCTCGGCTGGATCGGGCGGCAAGACATCACCGTCCAGATGATCGCCGAGGCCGCCAGTTCCCACCAGTTCCGCCTTGCGATGACCTCCGCCACCCAGTCCAACTCCGGCGCCTCCGCCTATATCGGCTTCCTCTACGCCATGGCGGGCAATCCCGACCTGCTGACCATGGCCAACCTGAACGATCCCAAGGTGCAAGACGGCGTCCGCAAGCTTCTGGCGCAGGTGGATCGGTCGTCCGGCTCCTCGGGCTGGCTGAAGGACTCACTGGTGGCCAACCCCACCGCCTATGACGCGATGTTCAACTACGAATCCACCGTGCTGGAGGCTGACCAAGCCCTGACCGCCGCCGGACAAGAGCCGCTTTACATCATCTACCCCGCCAATGGCCTGTCGGTCGCCGACAGCCCGCTGGCCTATATCGACAAGGGCGATGCCACCAAAGAGGCCGCTTTCCTGAAGCTGCAAACCTACCTTCTGTCGCCCGAAACCCAGAAGGCCCTCTCCGACCTAGGCCGTCGCTCCGGTCTGGTGGGAACCGAGGCGCAGAACCCCAACCCCGACGTCTGGAAAGCCGATTGGGGCGCCGACCTGAAACACGATTTCGCCCCGGTCCCCACCCCCGGCCCCGATGTGATTGCCGAGGCGCTGACCCTCTACCAGACCGAACTCCGCAAACCCTCGCTCACCGTCTGGGTCCTGGACATCTCCGGCTCGATGGGCGGCGCCCCGATCGAGCAGTTGAAACAGGCGATGGGCCTTCTGCTCGACAAGAAAGCCGCCGCCATCAACCTCCTGCAACCCTCGCGCCGCGATGTCACCATCATCATCCCCTTCAATGATCAGGTGGGCCAACCCATCATCGTCAAAGGCTCGGCGGATGCCGACCTTGCCGCTGCGCTTGCCCAGGTCAACCAGCTTGAGGCCGGCGGCGGCACCGATCTGTACGGCGCCTTGGCGACCGCCCTTCAGGCCCTGCAGCCCTACAAGGACGACGGCACGCTTTCCACCTATCTGCCCGCCATCGTGGCGATGACCGACGGCGCCTCCGACATGGCCAATTTCGACTACTTCACCGGCATCAAACGCGACATAGGCTTTGGCAACGACGTTCCCATCCACGCCATCGCCTTCGGCGACGCCGACATGACCCAGCTCACCGCTTTGACCAGCGGCAGCATCGGCCGCCTCTTCACCGCCGGCACCGACCTTGCCGGCGCGCTGCGCCAAGCCAAGGGTTACAACTGATGTCGCTGCCCGACGGTCCCCGCCAAATCCTCGCCGCACTCCTCGCCTCCGCCGCCTTCCTCGGCCTCTTCCTCGGCGCGGCCCTCGTCTGGTGGCTGGCCCTGCCGCTGGCCGCCGTCACCTACGGCGCCCTCCTCCTCATCATCCCGCGCCGCCCGCCCTTGACCGAAGTGATGCTGACCGACCAAGTCTCCGCCGCCGACATCGCCCGCGCGACCGACGCCCTGACCAACGCCGCCTACCGCCTGAACGAGGCCGCCAAGATCGCACCGCCCGCCGACCGCACGGGCCTGACCGACATGTCCAATCACCTCACCTCGATCCGCGAGCTGATCAAGTCAGACCCGAAGGACTACCGCCAGACCAAGCAGTTCATCTCCTATTTCCTGCCCCTGATCGTCACCACCGTGGAATCCTACGTGGGCCTCGCCAAACTTGCCCAAGGCGAAAACGCTGTCCGTCTGGCGGAACTCGGCACCATGATCAAAGGCTTCGTTCCCGTCGTCCAGAAGATCGACCAGGCCTGCCTCGAAAATGACTTCACCGCCCTTGAAGCGCAGGTCTCCGCCCTCCAATTCCAGCTGAAACGCGTGTAAGGACAGACCCATGAACCGCACCCTTCTTGGCCTGATCCTGCTGCTGGTCGTGGCCGCTGCCACCATCGCCGTGACCCAGTTCAACCTGCTGGGCATCCTGCAACGCGCGGCCCCCGTCCAGCCCGTCACCGTGTCCATCTACTACGGCGGCGAAAAATCCTCGCTTCTGGCCAATCCCAAGGTCACCGCCATCCTGAAACGCTACGGCGTCACGCTTGACGCCACCAAGGCGGGTTCCGTGGAAATGGTCACCACCCTCGCCTCCACCGGCAAGGATTGCCTCTGGCCCTCCAACTCCGTCTCGGTCGAGATGGCCAAGGCCTCAGGCAAGACGGTCATCTCCGAGGAGACCGTCTTCAACTCCCCCATCGTCTTCTACGCCTGGTCCGACGTGGCCGATGCACTGGTGAAAGCCGGTGTCGTGCGTACCGCCGCCGATGGCACGCTTTACGCCGATGTCCAGAAGACCGGCGCCCTGATCACCGGCGCCAAACGCTGGAAGGAAGACCTCGGCCTCAACATCTACGGCCCCTTCAAGGTCATCTCCACCGACCCGGCCAAGTCGAACTCCGGCCTGATCTGGTCCGCCCTTTTCGCCACCAGCCTGAACAACGGCACCCCGCCGACCGAGGCTGACCTGCCCGTCCTCCTTCCCAAGCTGCAAACCTACTTCGCCTCGCTCGGCTTCATGGAAACCTCCTCCGGCGACCTGTTCGAGAACTTCCTGAAACAGGGCATGGGTGCGCGGCCCCTGATCGTCGGCTACGAAAACCAGTTGGTGGAGTTTGTCACGCAGAACCAGACTTACGCCGACCTCATCAAGTCCAAGATCAAGGTGATCTACCCCGAGCCGACCATCTTCGCCTCCCACCCGCTGATCTCGCTGACCGCCACCTGCAAACGCCTGGCCGAGGCGCTTGTCGACCCCGAACTGCAACAGATCGCATGGTCCGAACACGGCTTCCGCACCGGCCTGATCGGCGTGAACAACGACCCCAAGCAGATCACCGTCGCCAAACTGCCCGACACCGTGGCGCTGGTGGTGCCGATGCCTTCGGCCAAGGTGATGAGTGACATCGTGGCGGGGGTGCAGCCCTGATTCGCGGGAAATGGTTAACGCGCCTTGGTCTCTGCGCGCGTAGAGACGCAAGGAAGACAGGAAGAAGACGGGAAGAAGACCGTCAAACCCGGCCGGAACCCCTCAGTTAAAGCAGCGCACTCAAGGACTTGCAGGGCAAGGCGGCCGGAACTGATCCACCGCCTCAGGCGTTGCGTAAGAACAATGCAACCGCGGATCGGAAGACCAGATGCCCCAAGCCCAAGTCCCCCGCTGATGCACTACCCCCGCGTCAGCCTTTACGCCCTTCTTCTCGCCGCCGCAGGCATCCCGCTGTACATCCACCTGCCGCAATTCGCCTCGATCAACCTTGGCATCAGCCTTGGAACCATCGGCACGGTCCTGCTCGCCATCCGCCTGATCGACCTCGTGCAAGACCCCCTGATCGGCTGGGCCATCGACCGCTGGCCCAAGGCCCAAAGCGCCTTCGCCCTCGCCGCCGCCTTGGGTCTGGCCATTGGCTTCCCCCTGCTTTTCTCATTGAATCCGGGCCCTTACGTAGTGGCCCACTTGATCGCCACGCTGCTCTTGCTGTTCCTCGCCTACAGCCTGGGTTCAATCCTCCTCTACGGTCGCAGCGCCACATTGGCCCTGAAACCAGAACCCCAATCCCTCCTGACCCTCGCCGCCTACCGCGAGGGTGGCACCCTGACCGGCGTCCTGATCGCAGCCATCGCCCCCGCCGCCTTCCTCGCCCTCGGCGCGGGCGGAGGCGGCTACAAAGCCTTCGGCTATTTCCTCGGCGCGCTCGCCATCCTGACCGCCGTCCTGACCATCCCCCTCTGGCGCCGCCCCGCCATTGTCGGAGAAAGACTGTCTCTCCAAGGGCTTACCGAGTCCGGAGCCCTGCGCCTCCTCGCCCTCGCCCTCGTCAACAGTCTGCCCGTCTCCATCACCTCCACCTTGTTCCTGTTCTTCGTCGAGGACCGCCTAAGCCTCCCCGGCCTCGCCGGCCCCCTGCTTTTGCTCTTTTTCCTGAGCGCCGGTCTAAGCCTGCCGCTTTGGACCCGCATCAGCCAAGCCATTGGAACCAAAAGCACTTTAATGATCTCGATGCCCTTGGCCATCGCCGGTTTCATGGGCACCGCCTTCCTGCCCCCCGGCAGCCTCTACGGCTTCACCGCCATCTGCATCGCCGCCGGAGCAGCCCTGGGCGCCGACACCGTCCTTTTGCCCGCCATGTTCTCGGTCGTGCTGACGAAAGCCGGTCTAAAGGCTTCATTGGCCTTTGGAATCTGGGCCTTCGCCGGAAAACTGGGCCTTGCCCTAGCCGCCGCAACCGTCATGCCGCTGCTGCAATGGAACGGCTTTCTGCCCGGCCAAACCAACAGCGTCCACGCGCTGAACACGCTGAACATCGCCTATGCCGTGATCCCCTGCATCCTGAAACTCGGCGCCTTCGCCCTTGTTCTGACATTGCGGGACGAACGGCCAACCATTTGATCAGGCTTGTAAATCGTCCCGATCCCGCGGCAGCGCGAACAACAGCCTTTCCGCCCCCGAAGTGATCATCCGCGTCACATCAATATCCGGTGCGACCTTGGCATAGTCGCCATCAATCGTCAGGCTCGCCGCGCCATGAACCAAGGTCCAAAGCTGCACCGCGATCATTCGCGCATCGCCTTCAACGCGGTGGAGTGTGCAATAACTGATAACCTCATCAAGCACATAGGCAAAGCAGGCCTTGCCCGTCGTGGTGGCAATATCATCCCCGGCCGGATTGGCGTGCTGGCTGAACATCATGCGAAACAGCGCCGGTTCACCGATGGCAAAAGCCAGATAAACCCGCCCCACCGCCACGATCCGCTCCGGCGCGCCGGGAGGGAAAACCTCCGCTTCGGCCCGAGCGCGATGTGCCATGTCAATGAAACCCTGCGCCACGACTTCGTTGATGATCTGGCCCTTATCAGCGAAATGCCGATAGGGCGCTGCTGTCGACACCCCGGCCCGGCGACAGGCATCCGACAGGCTGAAATCATTGCTCTGCCGCTCGTTGATCAGCGCGCGGGCCGCGTCAATCAGCGCCTGCCGCAACTCGCCGTGGTGATACGATACCTTCACGTCTGACCTCACTCGAAGCGAAGGCTTCGGTCCTGCCGTTCTAGTCGCTTGTTCCCGTCGTGCAAAGTCCCGCTGAATCGGGGCCAAGGGGCTTGCCATGTTAGCGTCTCTAACATAAGTTAGAAGTGCTAACATAGCAAGACTCAGAGCGGAGCGGTACGATGGCGCGGTCCTTCAGGTTCAAGACGACGGTGGCAGTGGCGGCTGTGCTGGCCTTGGGGTTGGGCGGCTTTGCCGGGCGGGCGCAGTTGGTCCAGATGACCTCGCCCAAGGCACCGGTGGCAATGGCCGAACGTCTGCCCCAACCGGTGCGCGTCACGCGGGTGACCTTTGCGGCGCCAGAGGCCACGCGCAGTTTCACCGGCACCATCCGGCCCCAACATGAAACCGCGATGGCCTTTCGCGTCTCGGGCAAGATCGTGGTGCGTCTGGTCGAGGTGGGCGATCTGGTCACGGCGGGGCAGGTCCTCGCGCGGCTGGATGATACAGACGCAAGGCTGACCGTTGAGGCCGCCGCGGCGGAGGTTCTGGCCGCCAGCACCGACCTGTCGCGCGCCAAGGCCGAGGCCAAGCGGGCGCAGGGTCTTTTCGCGTCCGGTTTTGCTGCGAAAGCGGCGCTGGATGGTGCAGTCAGCACCGAGGCGCAAGCGCAGGGCCGATTGGACCGCGCCCTGCGCAGCCGGGATCAGGCGGCAAATGCCTTGTCCTATCAGGTGCTTGTGGCGGATGCCCCGGGTGTCGTGACCTCGGTTTCCGCCGAGGCCGGGCAGGTTGTGGGGGCGGGTCAGCAGGTGGTCGCGGTCGCCCGGACTGATGCGCTGGATGTCGTCTTTGCTTTGCCCGAACAGATACGCAGCGCGGTGGAGGGGGCTACGGCCTCCGCCACCTTGTGGGGCGATGCGGACAGGTCCTATGCGCTGAGGCTGCGCGATATCTCGCCCGATGTGGACCCTGCAACCCGCACCTACCGTGTGCGAATGGCCCTGCAAGTGCCTGATAAGGCGGCAGCTTTGGGCCGGACCATGACCGTCACTCTGGCCGAATCGGGGGCGGCGCCCGTGGTGCCCTTGCCGCTGGCGGCGGTGATGGATGACGGGCAGGGCGCCTTTGTCTGGCGGCTGGATGCCAGCGCCGTGACGGTACAGCGCGTGCCGGTCGAGATTGCGGCGCTGAAGGAGGGCGTGGCAGAGTTGCGCGGCGCGCTGTCAGAAGGCGATCTGGTGGTCAGCCTTGGCGCGCAGAGGATCGACCCTGCGCGGCCCGTGCGCGTGGTCGAAACCGCCGACGTTCCGGCGATGTGAGGGCAAGATGGGCAACCTCAACCTCTCGCTCTGGTCGGTGCGCAATCCGGCTGTGACCCTGTTCGCCATCCTCGTGGCGCTGGCGGCAGGGGCTTACGCTTACTTCAACCTTGGTCGGGCCGAGGACCCGACCTTCACCATCAAGACCATGGTCGTGCAGGCCGTCTGGCCCGGAGCCACGTCTGAGGAGATGCAGAATCTGGTCGCCGAACCGATTGAGAAGCGGATTCAGGAACTGCCGGAACTGGATTACGTCCGCACCTTCTCGCGCCCCGGGGCGACGGTCATTCAGGTTCAGTTGAAGGATAGCGTCCGGGCCGAGGCCGCGCAGGTCTGGTACCAGATCCGCAAGAAGGTCGGCGATCTGCGCCCGCAACTGCCGCAGGGGCTGATCGGGCCCTTCTTCAACGACGAATACGGCGATGTGTTTTCGGCCATCTACATGCTGACGGGCGATGGCCTGAGCCGGGCCGAGTTGAAGGCCTATGCCGAACGCCTGCGCACGCGCCTGCTGACAGTGGAGGATGCTGCCAAGGTGGCGCTGATCGGCGACGTCAAAGAGCGCATCTTCGTCGAGATCAGCCATAGACGCTTGGCCACGCTGGGGATTTCGGCGCAGGCGATCTTCGATGCCATCGGCCGGCAGAACGCCATGACGGCGGCGGGGGCCTTTGCGACCTCGGCGGATGAGGTGCAGGTCAGGGTCAGCGGCGATCTGGGCAGTCTGGCCGCCCTGCGCGATCTGCCGATTGCTTCGGGCGGCACGGTCGTCCAGCTGGGCGACATCGCTACGGTGCGGCGCGGGTATGAAGACCCGCCGTCCTACCTCGCCTTCCTGAACGGGTCCGAGACGGTGGGCGTAGGTGTCTCGATGGCGGCGGGGGCCAATGTGGTGCATCTGGGCGAGGCCCTGAAGGCTGAAGTGGATGCCTTCAAAGCCGATCTGCCCACGGGTGTCGAGGTGACGCAGGTCTCAGATCAGGCGGATGTGGTGGAACATGCCTTTGACGAGTTCATCCACACCTTTATCGAGGCCTTGGTCATCGTGCTGGTCGTCTCCTTCGTCACACTCGGCCTGCGGACCGGCATTGTGGTTGCGCTGTCGGTGCCCATCGTGCTGGCAGTGGTCTTCGTGATCATGCTTGTGATGGGACTGAACTTTGACCGTATCACCTTGGGTGCATTGATCATCGCATTGGGTCTCTTGGTCGATGACGCCATCATCGCGGTCGAGATGATGGTGGTGAAGATCGAGCAGGGGTTTGACCGGGTGACCGCGGCCTCGGCCGCGTGGTCAAGCACGGCGTTTCCGATGCTGACGGGCACGCTGGTGACGGCGGCGGGCTTTCTGCCGGTGGGGTTCGCCAGGTCGACGAGCGGGGAATATGCCGGGAACATCTTCTGGGTGGTCGGCGTCGCGCTGATCGTGTCGTGGTTCGTGGCGGTGATCGTGACGCCCTATCTGGGGTTGAAACTGCTGCCCGCGCCCAAACCCGGCGCGCATCTTGGCAATTATGACGGGCGTTTGTACCGGATGCTGCGGGCGGCGGTGGATGCTTCGCTGCGGGCGCGTTGGGCAGTGATCGGTCTGGTGCTGATGGCCTTGGTTGCAACCGGAATCGGCATGGGCTTTGTCCAGCAGCAGTTCTTCCCAACCTCGGCGCGGGCGGAGTTGTTCATCGAAACCCGGATGCCGGAAGGCTCGGCCATCGAGGCCACCACCAAAGCCGCGCTGGCTGCAAAGGCTTTGGTGAAGGGTGACCCGGATGTGCGCTTCTCCTCGACTTATGTCGGGGCCGGTGCGCCGCGCTTCTTCTTTGCCCTGAACCCCGCCCTGGCCAACCCCAGCTTTGCCATCACCGTCATCATGGCGCGGGACGCCGCCGCACGTGACCGGCTCCGCGCGAAGATCGAGGCGGCCGTGGCAGCGGGGGCCGTGCCTCAGGCGCGGGTCCGGGTGGATCAGATCGTCTTCGGCCCTCCGGTCGGCTTTCCGGTGCAGTTCCGCGTCATTGGCCCTGACCCGGCGCAGGTCCGCGCGATTGCCACCAAGGTCCGCGCCGTCATGGTCGCCAACCCCAACACCGTGGAGCCGCAGTTTGACTGGAACGAGCAGGCGAAAACCGTGCAGGTCAAGCTGGATCAGGACCGCATCCGGGCTTTGGGCCTGAACACGGCGGATGTATCGAACACGCTGCAAACCCTGCTTTCCGGCAACAAGGTCACCGAATACCGCGAGGGGACCGAGCTGATTGACGTGATCGTCCGCGCCCCCGCCGAGGAGCGCGCCGACCCATCCGCCCTGCAGGACCTGAGCGTGCCCTTGCCCACCGGCGGTGTGGTGCCCCTGTCGCAACTGGCCGAGGTGACCTACGGCTTCGAAGAGCCGATCCTGTGGCGCAGGAACCGCGACATGGTGCTGACGGTGCGGGCCGACATCGTGCCGGGCATTCAGGCGCCCACAGTGTCGGCCCAGATCGAGCCCTTGCTGCAGCCGATCATCGCGGGTCTTCCGCCCGGCTACCGCATAGAAACGGGCGGCGCGGTCGAGGAAAGCAACAAGGCCAATGGCGCGCTGTTCAAGGTCTTCCCGCTGATGTTCCTTGCCATGCTGACGCTGCTGATGTTGCAATTGCGCAGCTTCTCCAAACTGTTCCTCGTGTTTCTGACCGCACCTTTGGGGGCCATCGGCTCGGTTGCGGCACTGCTGCTGTTCAATGCTCCATTTGGGTTTGTGGCGCTGTTGGGGGTGATTGCTTTGGCGGGCATGATCATGCGCAACACGGTCATTCTGGTGGATCAGATCGACCACGATCTGGCCGCAGGCGCAGCACCCTGGACCGCCATCGTTGAAAGCACCGTGCGCCGGGCAAGGCCCGTGGTGCTGACGGCTCTGGCGGCGATTCTGGCGATGATCCCGCTGTCACGATCCGTCTTCTGGGGGCCGATGGCGCTGTCGATTATGGGCGGGCTGATCGTGGCCACGGTGCTGACTCTGTTCTTCCTGCCCGCCCTTTATGCCGCATGGTTCCGCGTCAAGCGCGAGACAGCCGCGCTGCCTGCGGTCCAGATGGCCGAACCCGCAGATGAACCTCAATTCACTCCGCTTCGCCTTGCCGGCGAATGACCTTTGAAAGCAGAACCCATGCCAAAGACTGATCTGAAACACCGCTTCGGCCCGACGGCGCTTGTCACCGGCGCCAGTGACGGAATCGGCCGCGCGATTGCCGAGGCGCTGGCGGCCCAAGGCTTTGACCTTGTGCTGGTCGCCCGCCGCGAAAGCGTCCTGCAAGCCCTGTCACGCGACATCGTGGCCAGACACGGCGTCAAGGTGCAAGTGATTGCCGCCGACCTGTCCCAACCGGACGCCTCGGCGCGGGTCCTGTCGCGGATGGCAGACCTGCCGGTGGGCTTGCTGGTCGCGGCGGCGGGTTTCGGCTCGCTTGGCGCTTTTCTGGACCTTGATCCGGTGGTCGAGGCCAATATGATCGACCTGAACTGCCGCGCCTTGGTGGAACTGGCGCATGGCTTTGGCAAACGCATGGCTGCCGTTGGCGGTGGCGGGATGGTGCTGTTCGGCTCGCTGGTGGGGTTTCAGGGCGTGCAGGGGTCGGCGACCTATGCGGCCACCAAGGGCTTTGTACAAAGCTTTGCCGAGGGTCTTGCGGTCGAATTCCGTCCGCTTGGCATCAGCGTCCTGTCGGTGGCGCCGGGTCCGGTTGGGACGGGGTTTGCCGCAAGGGCGGGTATGCAGATGAGCCGCAGCGACACGCCCGAAGCCGTGGCCGCAGCCGTGCTTGCGGCCTTGCCGGGCGGCGGCACCCTGCGGCCCGGCTTCATGGGCAAGCTTCTGGGGTATGCGCTGGCGCCCTTGCCGCGTTGGGGCAGAGTGCGGGTCTTGGGACAGATCATGAAGGGCATGCGTGCCGGGGCGAGGGCCTAGGATGCGCACCTCTCCTTGGGCGATCTTCGCGATAGCCAGTGCGGCGGTGTTTCTGGTCGCAGTCGATGCGACCATAGCTGTAGCCGCTTTTCCGGCGCTGCGGTCGTCGTTTCAGGGGACCTCTCCGGCGACGCTGTCCTGGGTGCTGAACGCCTATACGATCCTGTACGCCGCCCTTCTGGTGCCGGCAGGGCGGTTGGTCGACCTTCATGGGGCGCAGCGGTTGTTCCTGCTGGGACTGGCGCTGTTCCTGCTGGCCTCTGCGGTCTGCGGCATGGCGCCTGGAACCACCACGCTGATCACCGCACGCGCCGTGCAGGCGGTGGGTGGGGCGGTGCTGTCGCCCGCCTCGCTGACGCTGATCCTGCGGTCCTTTCCACCCGAAAAACGCAGCGCCATTGTCGGGTTGTGGAGTGCGGCGGGTGCCCTTGGCGCGGCCCTGGGCCCCGGTGCGGGCGCTGCCCTGATCGAGCTTGCCTCATGGCGCGCGGCGTTCCTTGTCAATCTTCCGCTTGGCGCGCTTATCCTGTTCATGGCCTGGCGCCATTTGCCCAAGATGGCGGGGGCGGATCAGGGTGAACGGCTGGACTTCCCCGGCATCGCCCTGATTGCCCTTGGCGTCGCGGCCCTGACTTATGGCGTCGTGCAGGTCGAAGGCGCTGGGCTGCTCGCCCCTACCGTTTGGGGGCCGGGGCTGGCCGGGACAGCGCTGCTGCTGGCCTATGCGCTTTGGGCGCGGGGGCGCAGCACGGCGGCGATTGACATGACCCTGTTTGCCAGTCGCACCTATGCGCTGGTCACTGTGGCGAGCTTTGTCTTCGGAATTGCGTTCTCGATGATGTTCCTGTCGTCGTTTTTGTTCCTGTTCGGCGTCTGGGGCTTTTCCCAAGGCCTGACTGGATTGGCCGTCACGCCCGGCCCGCTGGTGGTGATTGCGGTGGCGATATCCTCGGGACGGATCGTGGCGCGCGTCGGGCACCGTGCGGTTCTGGTGACGGGGGGCGTGCTTTATGCGGTGGCGCAGCTATGGGTGTCGACGCAGGTGACGGCACACCCGGCCTATCTGACCCTTTGGTTCCCGATGCAGATTGTCGGCGGCGTCGCCGTGGGCCTGCTGCTGGTTGGTCTGTCGGGAGCTGCCGTCTCTGGCCTCTCGCCCAGCCGGTTTGGCGTTGGAGGTGCCGTCAACAACGCGGTCCGCCAGTTGGGCGGCGTCTTTGGCACGGCACTCGCGGTGGTTCTGATAGGGCGCACAGGTGCCGGGGTCGAGGCGTTCCGGCTGGCGTTCCAGTGCCTTGCAGCGCTTGGCCTGCTGACCGCTTGCCTGTGCCTGCTCTTGCCCGGCATCAGCGGCAGAACCGGGATTAAGCTGGCGGGTTAGGGCCCGCCCGCAGCCGCTCTTTCAACCGCGGTGTGGCGAAGTCGAGGAAGGCGCGCAGTTTGACGGGCAGCGTGCCTTGGCCGTCATAGACCAGACTGACCGGTACGGCTTCAGGCTCGAAGGCCTGCAGGACCGGGACCAGATCCCAGGCCGCTTCCGCGGCGGCGATCTGATAGGACAGGACGCGGGTCACCCCAAGCCCCTCGCAGGCGGCGTCGATGGCGGCTTCGGCGGTGTTGACCGTCAGCCGCGACCTTATGGGCAGGACCTTTGCGGCGCCTTGCATCTGAAAGGTCCAGCGATCCTCGAACTCCAGCCCGGCGAAAGTCACGCAGTGATGCAGGCGCAGATCGTCCGGCGTCAGCGGAGTGCCGTGGCGGGCCAGATAGGACGGGCTGGCACAGACCACGCGCCGCACACCGCCCAGCCGGATTGCCTTCATCGTGCTGTCAGGCAGGGTGCCGATCCGGATTGCCGCATCGACGTGGTCGTCCTGCAGATGCAGCAGGCGGTCGGCGAGGGTCAGGCGGATGTCGATGTCCGGATACTCCTGCAGGAACGCCACCACCACCGGCAGCACATGCAGTCGCCCGAAGACCAAGGGTGCCGTGATCGTCAGATCCCCCCGCGCCGTGGCATAGGCCCCTGAGGCGGCGCGTTCGGCGTCGGCCACGTCGGACAGGATGCGTTTGCAGGCGGCCACATAAGACTGGCCCGCCTCGGTCAGAGTGACGTGGCGGTTCGAGCGGACCATGAGGCGGGCACCCAGATGCGCCTCAAGATCGGCGATCTTGCGGCTGATGGTGGTCAGCGGCACCCCCAGCTTGCGCCCCGCCGCCGACAGGTTGCCCTGTTCGACGACCTGCAGCAGCACATCCATCGCCTCCAGTCGGTCCATCTGCGTACCTTCCATATTTCGGGAACATATCCACCGTTATTGCTGGATACTCACATGAAACGAAAGGGCCTATCTCTGCGGCATCGGACCAACCGGCCCGCAACCCATGGAGATCAAGATGACCCGCATTGCCACCCCCGCCACCATCGCCGACGCCCCGCTGGCCGCCCAACCGCTGCTGGAAGCGGTGAAAAGGCAAATCGGCTCGGTTCCCAACCTGTTCCGCGTCGTGTCCAACAGCCCGGCCGCGCTGGAAGGCTACCTTGGCCTGTCTGCCGCACTGGGTAAAGGCACGCTGCCTGCCGCCACCCGTGAACGCATCGCACTTGCCGTGGCCGAGATCAACGGCTGCGACTATTGCCTGTCGGCCCACAGCTTCATGGCAAAGACCATCGCCAAACTGGACGAGGCCGAGATCCTGGCCAACCGTCACGGCCACTCGAACGACCCCACGGCCGACGCCGCCGTGCGGTTCGCGGCAGAGGTGACCAAGGCCCGGGGCCATGTCAGCGAAGAGGCGTTGGCCCGCGTGAAGCTGGCCGGCTACGACGATGCGCAGGTGGTTGAAATCGTGCTGCACGTGGCGCTGAACACCTGGACCAACTACATCAATTCGGTGGCCGGAACGGTGATCGACTTCCCGGCGGCCAAAGCCCTCGCCGCCTGAACCGCCCCTTGGCGCCGCCCGCATCCTCGGCGGCGCCGTCGCTGGAGACTTGCCATGACCCGATCCTTCACTGACCAACACAACCACGCGACGCCTGTCCGCTATTCCAGCGATGTGGCTTTCTCCCCTTCGGTAAAGGCCGTTCAAAGCCGCAAAGGCTCGCGCCGGGCCTATGCGATGCAGGAAGAGGCGGGCGGTTGGGCGACCACGATTGACGAGGACCTGAAACGGTTCATCGAAGCGCAGACCAGCGTGTTTCTGGCCACTGCCAGCGCCGAGGGTCAGCCCTATATTCAGCACCGGGGCGGTCCGGCGGGTTTCTTGCGGGTGCTGGATGGCAGCACCATCGGCTTTGTCGACTATGCCGGAAACCGGCAGTTCATCACCTCCGGCAATTTGGCCGAGAATGCCAAGGCGCATCTGTTCCTGATCGACTACGCCCACCGGCGGCGCATCAAGGTCTGGGGCACCGCGCGGGTGGTGGAGGGCGATGCAGACCTGACCGCCCGGTTGATGCCCGAAGGTTACAAAGCGCGGGCCGGGCAGGTGATCCTTTTCACCGTCGCGGCCTGGGATGCCAACTGCCCGCAACATATCCCGCAGCGGTTTGAGGCCTCCGACGTGGCGGCAGCATTGGCGGCACGGGATGCCGAAATCGCCCGCCTGACCGCCGAGGTGACGCGGCTGACGGCAAGCCATGGCCTTTAGCCGATCCCGCCAAGCGGATCAAAACACGATAAAATCCGTGATGGACAATGCCAGACCTGCCGCCAAGGTGGCGAAGTGAACCGGCGCTGCGCCGCCCAAGCCGTGGCTGTCGAACAACAGCCGCCCGGTGTCCGTCTCATAGATGATCCGGTCGGCGGTGGTCTCGGGCAGACCCGAGGCGCGGGCGGCGAAGGCGCCGGGGTCCAGGGAGCCAAGGTCGAGGCCCGTGAAGACCGCATCATCCAGCCGCATCTTGTCATGACCCACAGCGAAATCGGTGATCCGGTCGATGTTGGATGGCCCAAGGGCGTGGTCGAAGACAAAGGCATCATTGCCGCCACCACCGGTCAGTTTGTCAGTGCCAAGCCCGCCGTTCAGCACGTTGCGCCCCGCGTTGCCCTGCATCACGTTGGCACGCGCGTTGCCGGTGCCGTTGATATCAGCCGTGCCGGTCAGGATCAGCGTCTCGACAAAGCGCAGGGCGGCATAGGCATCAAGGTTGAAGCCTACGGAACTGCGCACCGTGTCTGTGCCGCCTGCATCTTTGGTACCCGTCAGGCTCGTTGTCTCATAGACTCGGTCGCCCACGGAGTTGACGACATAGGTGTCGTTGCCAGCACCGCCCAACATCCTGTCGCGACCGGTTCCGCCGTCCAGCCGGTCAGAGCCCACCCCGCCGATCAGCGTGTCATTCTGGCTGCCACCATAGAGCGCGTCATTGCCCAAGCCACCCAGCAGACTGTCGGCCCCGGCATTGCCCTTGATCGTGTCATTGCCGGCGAGGCCGTTTACCGTGTCATTGCCCGCCCCATAGGTCAGCCTGTCGGCCCCCTGCGTCGGCACCGGGTCTGGCACGGCATCCGTTATTTCCCCTGTCCAGACCTTGGTTCCCAAGATCACATTGACTGTTCCGCTGCCGCTGGTGGCATTGGTCAGTTCAACCCGGAACCCCTCGGGCGCTTCGATGAGGGCGTCGGTCTTGACGTCGATGGTCAGGGTCTGCACACTTTTGGCCGGATCGCCCACCGAGAGGGGGCGATCAAAGCCAGTGACTGCTGCATTGGCGGCCAACACCACCTGACCGCTGGCAAAGCCGCCCACGAAATCGGCGGCCTCTGACGCATGCGGACCATTCGCCACCAGCCGCCAGGTCACGGTGACCGCACTTGTGCAGTCTCCGACCCGAATGATGCTGAAGCCGATCTTGCCGCCCTCTTCCACCGCGCCGCTGTTCAGGCCGTAAAGATAAACCAGTGCATCACCATCGGCGGCGGTTGTGGTGCCGGTGGCCTCGGTCAGAATGCCGTCATTCTTGTTGCCATCCAGACCAAACCCGCCCGCAACGCCCGCAATGCCGTCCGCACCATCCGTGCCATTGGGCCCGAAGGCATAGGTCTCGTCGAAGGGCGGATTCAACTCGTTCTGGCGTTGCTGGTAGTCGATCCGGTCGCCACCAGCATCGCCGCCGGTTCCGTGCACACCCCGCGTCCCGCCCGGTGCGACGGGCTGGCCTTGCGGATGGCCAAGACCTGCCGTGGCGCTGTTGGCGACGGTGACGGCAGCGGTGCCCGACAGGGTCCCAAGGTTCAGGATCGCCCCGGCAGCCGAGCCTCCATGTCCGGAAAAGCCGCCGTCACCACCGTTGCCGCCATTGGCGCCGTCACCGGCCGTGCCAGGCTTGCCGGTATAGAACTTCAGGATCGATGGCTCATCGATTGATGGGTAATAGTAGAACGAACCGTCATGGCCCGCGTCACCGCCGTTGCCGCCGTTCTGGGCATTGCCGCCCGCGCCACCGGCATTGCCCAAGCCCCCCGTGGCCGTGTTGCCGCCCGCAATCAACCCCGAGGACAACCTGCCGCCGAAGCTGACGTCGGCAAGCACCAGTTTTGCCCCCACGTCGTTGAAGATGCCGCCCGCCGCAGACCCGCCCGCACCGCCGCGCCCACCGTCGCCGCCGCTGCCGCCATTGGACCCGTCTGCCCCGTTGCCGCCGTTCAGAATGGTGGTTTCCAACGTCGATGTGGCGTAGCTTCGTTCCTCGCCGCGCACGCCATAGCCGGCGTTGATGCCAAAGGCCCCGTTGCCGCCGCGTCCGCCCACCCCGCCAAGGCCGCCGACCCCGGTGTTTTCGCCAAAGCCCACCCGGATCAGCGTCAGATCACCCTTGTTCCAGATGCCGCCGACTCCCGTGCCGCCGCCAGTCCCGGCCTCACCGTCGCCGCCATCCCCGCCGTTCGTCGGGCTGGTTGCGCTCTTGCCGTAATCGTTGGTGAAGACCCCCAGGTCGGCCGGCGAATAGCCCGCCGTTCCGGGCACCCCCGGCGTTCCCGCCGCGCCATCCGTGCCCGCGTCGCCATAAGAGCCGCCGCGATAGAAATCCAGCCCGATCACGGTCACCTTGGCACCGGCGTCCACTGTCAGGTGATTACTGTTCCCGTTCAATAGCGCCACATCCGCCAGACCGTCATGGTTGTTATCCCCGTCGATGGTCAAAGCGCCGCCTGCGGCCTTGACCTCTACCGCCGTGCGGTTGGCGAAGCTGTTGGACTGGACGTAGAACAGGCCGGAATCAAACACGATCTTGTCTGCCGTCGCCGTGGCATTGGCTTGCGCCACAGCCTCGCGAAAGCTGGTCAGGCCGTCGGTTGCATCAACTTTGTCCAGTGCCGTGGTTACGGTGATCGTGGCCATGGTTCAATCCGGTTGCGACAAATGCCAAAAGTTAACACAATTGGGCAAATGCGTAAACAAAGTTGAAAAACGGCGCTTGGTCAGTCGCAGCGACGGTAGGCCGCTGGCGTTGTGCCGAACTGTGCCTTGAAGGCCCGGGTCAGCGCCGCTTCCGAACCATAGCCGACCGCCTGCGCGATCTGGGAAATCGCCAGGGTGCCGCTGCGCAACTGGTCAGAGGCAAGGTCAAGACGCCACGTCGCAAGGTAGCGCTGCGGCGTCTGGCCCACCACCTCGACAAACCGTGCGGCAAAGGCCGAGCGGGACAGGCTGGCCTTGGTCGCAAGCTCTGCCACCGTCCAGGGATGGGCCGGGTCGGAATGGATCGCTGACAGCGCCCGTCCGATCTGCGGATCACGCAGGCCGCTCATCCAGCCCAGATTGCGCGGATGGGCCCCGGCCCAATGGCGGATCACCTGAATGAACATCAGGTCCAGAAGCCGCTCGATCATGATGGCGGAGCCGGGCTTGGGGTCCTGCGTTTCAGCGATCAGCGTCTCGCTGATCATCCGCAGCCATTCCAGCGGCCGACCCTGCCGCGCCTCGACATGGATCAGGCGGGGCAGGACTTTCAGCAGGCGCGGGGCCAGCACACCGGCAAAGGCAAAGCGGCCGCAGATCACCTCGGTCGTCTCGCCCGTGCCTTTGATCCGATGAATGCCGCCGTCCATCGCACCCGGGCGGGCTATCGCCTCGGTGATGGGCAGTGGGATCAGGGAGGTGTCGCTGGACAGGGCATGGCCATGGCCCAAAGGCAGCAGCGCCAGATCGCCCGGTTCCAGCCGCAGTTCTGTGCCGTCGTCCAACCGCATCCGCGCAGAGCCGCGCTGGACCATATGGAAATGCGCAAACGGCAGGTCGAAGCCAAGCGACCACGGGGCGGCGTAGACGCCGGAACAGACCACGTTGCCCTGCATCCGCACCAGCGACAGGACATCCGACATGGCATCCGCCAGCCCGCTGATTTTCGCCATCGTCTGTGATCCACCCTCAACTTTGGACGCCGGATCAAGAAAATCGGCGTTTGCAGCATGGAACGCGCGGGTTTTCTGTCTAACTTGTGGGGCATTGTAGAAGGGCCCGCAGGCCGGGTCAACGGCACAGAAACGTCTAACCCCCCCTTAAAGGACAAGATGATGCTGCACCCTTTTCGCCCCTTCGCCCTGATGCTTGCGGGCTTTGCCGCGCTGCAGGCCCCGGCCCTTCACGCCCAGACTCAGCAGGAGATGCCCGCCATGACGCAAAAGACTCTCGCCCTCGGTGCGAAGACCCTTGCCTATCTTCAGACGGGCGCTGGCCCCGCAGTCGTGATCATTCACGGCGTGGGCGGGCACAAGGAGGATTGGCAGGGCGTCGCTGCTGCCCTTGCCGCCACCCACACCGTCTATGCCATCGACATGCTGGGCTTTGGCGCATCCTCCAAAACCGGCGACGATCTGTCGATCACGGTGCAGGCTGCGGCGCTGAAGGCGCTGCTGGACGCCGAGGGTCTGACTTCGGCCGATATCGTCGGCAATTCGGTTGGCGGCTGGGTGGCTGCGACCTTTGCTGCCACGTATCCGGACAGTGTAAGCCATCTGATCCTGATCGACGCTGCCGGTTTCAAGGCGATGTTCGAGGGCACCCCACCGGTCAACTTCGACCCGAACGACGCGGCCGAGATGCAGGCGCTGATCAACATCACCATCAACTCCCCGATTGCCCAGACCCCCGGCCTGGCCGAAAAGGCCCTCGCCACCTATATCGCTTCGGGCGAAAAGGCGATCAGCGCCACTTGGGGTAAGAGCCTTTTTGGATCAACCCGGCTGGAAGACCTGCTGCCCAAGATCAAGGCGCCGACGCTTGTGCTTTGGGGGGCGGATGACAAGCTGTTTCCCTCGGTTTTGGCAGGGGTCTTTGCGGGCCAGATCAGCGGGGCCACCTCGCAACTGATCCCGAACGCTGGCCATTTCCCGCAGATCGACGCGCCAGAGGCCACCATCGCTGCCATCGCAACCTTTCTGAAGTGAGGCCCCGATGACCCGACTCTCGCATGCTTTCGCCATCCCGCTGGCGCTTGGCCTGAGCCTGAGCGCCACGCTGGCGCAAGGCCAAACGGCTTCCGGGGCGAGGGCGCGGACCAGCGCCTTATCATGCTGACGACCGGCAACTGGGGCGACCCCTCTGCCACGGGGGAGGCAAAAGTTGTGGCCATCAGATTGCCCGAGGTGGAGTGACAGCATGAGCAAACCCAAGGCATTGATCATCGGAGCGGGGCCGGGTGTCGGCCTGGCCGTGGCACGTCGGTTCGGTTGGGGCGGCTATACGCTGCACCTCGCTGCGCGGCGCGCAGAGGAAGTGGCGCGGATGGCCGCTGAACTGACCGCAGAGGGAATGGAGGCTGCAGGCCATGCGATGGACGCCGGCGATCCGGCGGCTCTTTCCATGTCCGTTGCAGCGCTGGGGCCGGTGGAGGTGCTGGTCTACAACGCCGCCGCCGTGACGATGGCGGCACCGATGGCACTGACGCCAGCGCAACTGACGCGGGATGTGACCATCAGCGTGACGGGTGCCTTGGTGGCGGCGCAGGCGGTGGTCCCCGCCATGCTGGCGGCAGGCCGCGGGACGATCCTTTTGACCGGTGGCGGCTTTGCCCTGCGACCGATGGCGGCACTGGCCAGTCTTGGCATCGGCAAAGCGGCCCTGCGCAACATGGCCTTTTCGCTGGCCGAAGAGCTTGGGCCGAAGGGCATCCGTGTGGCGACGGTGACCATCCTCGGCACCGTCGCCCCCGGCACCGCCTTCGATCCTTCAGGCATCGCCGAGGCCTATTGGGCGCTGCATCAAGACCGCAGCGGCGTGCTTGGACCGGAGTTCAAGTACAAGGGGCCGGCAGTTTGACGAATGGCGGCGCGGATCGTGCTGATGTTGTTGCCCGGGGCGCTGGCGCTGGTCTTGAGCCTGTGCATGCGGTCGAACCTGGCCCGCAATTTCGGCGGCTCACGCCTCGGCCATCTACCTAGGCGCCGCATTGGGTGCTAGCATCGTCGTCGCCTCTGTGGCGTATGGGTCATTTGCGACCCTTGGCCCCTTGGCGGCACAGGCCGCAGGTTTGCCATTGTTGAGCGTGATCCTTGCCGCAGGTGTCCGGTCCTGAAGATTGTGCTGAAGAGGAATTTCGAATGACTGCCGAGCCAGATATCGTCGTGCAAAGCCGCGAGGAACTGATCGCCCTGCTGACCGAGGCGGCTGAAATCGAACATGGCCTGATGTGCTGCTATCTCTTCGCGGCCTTCAGCCT
>CANBRQ010000014.1 GCA_947371955.1 Paracoccaceae bacterium
GGGGATTCTGACGCGGATGATCCAGTCGGACCCGGAATTGTCCGGCGTCGGCGCGGTCATCTTCGATGAATTCCACGAGCGGTCCCTGGCGGCCGATCTGGGGCTGGCGCTGGCTTTGGAGATCAGGGGCGCGCTGCGGGACGATTTGGTGCTGGTGGTGATGTCGGCCACGCTGGATGCGGCACCCGTGGCGGCTTTGATGGGCGATGCGCCGGTTGTGACCTCGCAAGGGCGGGCCTTTGCGGTGGAGACGCGGTGGTTGGGGCGCAGCCTGGATTCCACGGTCCGGTTCGAGGCGGCGATGGTTTCGCAGATCGTGGAGGCCTTGGAAGCGGTGCCCGAGGGCGGGTTGTTGGCCTTTTTGCCGGGCGAGAGCGAAATCCGGCGGGTGGAGGCGGCTTTGGCGGGGCGTCTGACCGGCTGCGTGGTGTTGCCCCTGTTCGGGGCGATGGAGTTTGCGGCACAGCGGGCGGCTTTGGGGCCGGTTGAGGGGCGGCGGGTGGTGCTGGCGACCTCGATTGCCGAGACCTCGCTGACTTTGCCGGATATTCGGATTGTGGTGGATGGCGGCCGCGCGCGGCGGGCGCGGTTTGATCCTTCGTCCGGCATGTCGCGGTTGGTGACGGAGCGGGCGACCAAGGCGGAGGCCGAGCAACGACGGGGGCGTGCCGGGCGGGTGGCAGAGGGGGTGTGCTACCGGCTTTGGATGAAGGGGGAAGAGGGCGGGATGGCCTCTCACCCCCCGGCGGAGATTGAGGCGGCGGATTTGGCGGGACTGGCTTTGGAGTTGGCCTTGTGGGGCGACGACGCGTTGCCCTTTCTGACCACGCCTCCGGCGGGGCCGATGGCGGAGGCGCGGGCGTTGTTGGAGGGGCTGGGCGCCTTGGACGCAGGACGGATCACGGCGCATGGGCGGGCCTTGGCGGGGCTGCCGCTGCATCCACGGCTCGCGCATATGTTGATGGTGGCGGGGCCCGGGGCGGCCCATTTGGCGGCCTTGATGGAGGAGCGCGATCCGTTGAAGGGGGCGCCGCCGGATTTGGCCTTGCGGATGAAGGCGGTGAAGGATGTGCGGGCCTATGAGGCGGAGCATCCTTGGCCTGCGGCGCGGCCCGTTTTGGAGCGGATCAGGGCGGAAGCGAAGCGTCTGGTGCGGGCGGTGCCGGGGAAGGATCGCGACCTCAGTTTGGGACAGATGGCGGCTTTGGCCTATCCTGACCGGATCGGGCTGCGGCGGAAGGGGGATGCCCCGCGCTGGTTGTTGTCGGGGGGCAAGGGGGCGGCGATGGCTCCCGGAACGCCTTTGGCGGGGGCGCGGCTGATTGTGGCGACCGATCTGGATGGCGATCCGCGCGAGGCCATGGTGCGACAGGCGGTAGCGTTGAGCGATGCGGAGGTGCGGGAGGTTTACGGCGACCGCATTGGCTGGCGCGAGGTCTGTGAGTGGTCACGGCGGGACGGGCGGGTGGTGTCGCGGCGGCAGGAGATGCTGGGGGCGCTGGTGCTGGAGGAGCGGCATTGGGAGGCTCCGGCAGAGGCAGTGGCTTTGGCGGCGTTTGAGGGGCTGCGGGTTCTGGGGCTGCCGTGGAGCCGGGGGGCAAGGCGGCTGCGGGCGCGGATGGCTTTGGCCGGGGGCGGGGGCTGGCCGGATGTCAGTGATGCGGGGCTGCTGGCGGAGGGGGGCTGGCTGTTGCCTTATCTTTCGAAGGCGCGGACGGAAGGCGATTTGAAGGGGCTTGATCTGACCGAGGCTTTGCGGGGGCTTTTGACATGGGAGCAGGCGGCGGAGATGGACCGGCTGGCCCCGGCGCATTTTGAGACGCCTTTGGGGCGGCAGGTGCCGATCGACTATGAGGGCGAGGTGCCGGGGATCGAGGTGCGCCTGCAGGAGATGTTTGGCGTGACGGTCCATCCGGTGGTGGGGGTGAAGCGGTTGCCTTTGCGGGTGACGTTGAACTCGCCGGGGCAGAAGGCCATTCAGGTGACGATGGATATTCCGGGCTTCTGGCGGTCCTCCTATGCCGATGTGAGGAAGGACATGCGGGGACAGTATCCGCGCCATCCCTGGCCCGAGGACCCGACGCAGGCGGAGCCTACGTTGCGGGCGAAACCCAAGGGGACGTGAGGTTGGAGGACGGAGTCACAAGGAGCGCGTGCCGCGCGCTGTCTTTGTCTCGCCTCTGGCGTGCCGCCAACCGGCTCGGGTCAAGGGCCTCCGGCGGGAGTATTTGGCAAGGAGCAAATGAGCATGAGTGAGTTTCCGCATCTGTTGACGCCTTTGGCTTTGGGGTCCGTGACGCTGCGGAGCCGGGTGATCATGGGGTCCATGCACACCGGTTTGGAGGAGCGCGGCGACTGGGCGGCGGCGGCGCGGTTTTATGCGCGGCGGGCTGAGGGTGGGGTGGGGCTGATTGTCACCGGGGGGATGGCGCCGAACCGCGAGGGTGGGGTGTTTCCGGGGGCGGCGGGGCTTTATGAGGCGCAGGATGTGGCGAACCATCGGCAGGTTACACAGGCGGTTCATGCGGCGGGCGGGCTGATTGCGATGCAGATCCTGCATGCCGGGCGCTATGCCTTTGGCAAGGACTGTGTTTCGGCTTCGGCTTTGCGCTCTCCGATCTCGCCTTTCACGCCTGTGGCGCTGGATGAGGCGGGGATTGAGGCGCAGATTGCGGCGATTGCCACGGCGGCGGCGCGGGCGCGCGAGGCGGGGTATGACGGGGTCGAGGTGATGGGGTCGGAGGGGTACTTCCTCAACCAGTTCCTCAGCCCCCGGGTGAACACGCGGACGGATGGCTGGGGCGGTTCGGCCATGGCGCGGATGCGGCTGCCTTTGGCGGTGATGGAGCGGGTCAGGGCGGCAGTGGGGCGGGATTTTCTGGTGATCTACCGGATTTCCTTGGCCGATCTGGTGCCGGAGGGGAGTTTCTGGGGAGATACGGTGGCGCTGGCCAAGGCGTTGGAGCCTTCGGTGGATCTGTTCACCTCGGGCTTTGGCTGGCATGAGGCGCGGGTGCCGACGATTGCGGCCTCGGTCCCGGCGGGGGCTTTTGTCGGGCTGACGGCGCGGCTGAAGGCGGAGGTGACGGTTCCGGTGGCGGCCGCCAACCGGATCAACACGGCGGCGCTGGCGGAGGAGATTCTCGCCTCGGGGCAGGCCGATCTGGTGGCGCTGGCGCGGCCCTTGTTGGCGGATGCCGATTTTGTCGCCAAGGCAAGGGCGGGGCGGGCGGACCGGACGGCACCCTGCATCGCCTGCAATCAGGCCTGTCTGGACCATACCTTTGCGGGCAAGCTTGCGACCTGTCTGGTCAATCCGGCGGCGGCACGCGAGGCGGAGTTTGCCGCCTCGCCAGCCGCCGTGCCGCTGCGGGTGGCTGTTGTGGGCGGCGGGGCGGCGGGCATGGCCTGTGCGGCGACGGCGGCGGAGCGCGGTCATGCGGTGGTCTTGTTTGAGGCGGCGCAGGCTTTGGGCGGGCAGATGCGGCTTGCGGCGCGGGTGCCGGGCAAGGCGGAGTTTGGCGACCTTCTGGCGTGGTTTGCGCGGCGCTTGGCCGATGCCGGGGTTGAGGTGCGGCTGGGGGCGACGGCAGGGCCAGAGGATTTGGCCGGGTTTGACCGGGTGGTGCTTGCGACGGGGCTGAAGCCGAGGCGCTTGGACCTGCCCGGAGCGGAGACGGCGCCGGATTATGCCGCGGTGCTGGCGGGCCGGGTCTTGGGACAAAGCGTGGCCGTGATCGGGGCCGGGGGCATCGGATTTGATGTGGCCACGGCTTTGGTCGGCGCGGAAGGCGGGTTGCAGGGCTGGCGCGCGGAATGGGGTGTGGGCGACCCCTCGGCCTCGGCGGGCGGGCTGGTGGAGGCGGTGCCAGAGCCGCCGGCCCGGCAGGTCTGGTTGCTGCAGAGGAAGGCCGAAAAGCCTGGGCGGGGTTTGGGCAAGACCACGGGCTGGATCCACCGGGCGCATCTGGCGGCAAAGGGGGTCAGGATGCTGGGCGGGGTGGTCTATCTGGGCTTCGGGCCCGAGGGCCTGCGGATCAGCCGCGACGGGCAGGAGGAGGTTCTGCCGGTGGGCGATATCGTGCTGTGCACCGGGCAGGAGAGTGAGCGGACCGTTGCGCAGGCCCTGACGGCGGCGGGCCAGGGCTTTGATCTGATCGGCGGGGCGGCGGATGCTTATCAGATTGACGCACAGCGCGCGATTGAAGAGGGCGTGCGGCTGGGTCTGGCATTGTAGAGCCTGCGCCCGGGGCGCTTTCGGTTCAGATGGGTTGCGGGATCAAGTCCAGTTCGGGGGATGCCATGCTGCGGTGGGCGGCCTTCTGTAGCGGACTTATGACAACAATACGCAGGTCCCTCCCGTGAGTGTTCCGCTCCTGCTGGCCGTTCTGGGGTCGGCCCTGCTGCATGCCCCGTGGAACTCGCTGATCAAGACCGGGACGTCCCGGCTTGGGGCCACGGTGATCCTGTCCTTGGGCGAGGTGCCGATCGGGCTGGCGGTGGCGCTGTTCTGCAAGGCGCCGACCCGGGAGGTGATGCCTTGGGTTCTGGCCTCGGGGTCACGCATTTCTTCTGCAAGTTCTTCCTGACCTATGCCTCTGCGCGGGGCAATCTGTCGCGCGTTTATCCGCTGGCGCGGGGGACGGCGCCCTTGATCGCGGGCATGGTGTCGACCGCGTTTCTGCATGAGCCTTTGACGCTGCATCAGTTTGCCGGGGTCATGGTGCTGGGCTTGGGCATTCTGATGATGCCGGGCTGGGTGCTGTAGGGGGGGGGAGAGAACCGCGGGCTGATCCCCTTTGCGCTGGGGTTTGCCTGTGCGACGGCACTTTACACCCTGATCGACGGGCATGGCGCGAGGATGGCGGGCGATCCGGTGGGCTATGTGGTCTGGGTCTTCATCGCCGATGGCGGGTTCTTTGCCTCGGGGATTCTCGCGTGGCAGGGGCTGGCGATCCTGCAGAGGGTGCGGGGGCTCTGGACCTCGGGGATGGCGGCGGCGGCGTCTTACGGGGCTTACGGCATTTCGGTCTGGGCCAAGACGGTGGCACCGATTGCGCCGGTGGCGGCGCTGCGCGAGACGTCGATCCTGTTTGCGGTGGCGATCGGCTGGCTGTTCTTCAAGGAAAGGATCAGCAAGGTCAGGGCCTTGGCGGCTTTGGTCATCGTGGGCGGCGTGGTGCTGACGCGGCTTTAGGCGATCCGGTCCGAGGCGCTGGCCGGGAAAAGCTGCTGGGCGATGCCCGCGAGTGACAGGTACAGCGAGGACAGGATCAGGCCCCAATGGGCGATCAGCCCCTCGTTGAAGTCAAGCCATGCGGCGTTGGCGGCGCAGGCGAGCCAGAGGATCGCCATGCCAAGGTTCAGGGCATGCCAGCGTGGCGTCCGGGTCGGGTGGATGAACTTGAGGTTGAGGAACATCGCGACAGTCAGCCCGATCACCGTGACAAGCACCACGACGGGCGGCGGGTCGATGGCGAAGAGCACGAGGATGACCATGTTCCAGCAGGCCGGGAACCCGGCGAAGCTTTTGTCCTTGGTCTTCATCCGCGTGTCAGAGAAATAGATGACCGAGCCGTAGCAGATCACCAGAATGGCCAAGAGCCCCGTCCAATGCGGCAACATCCCCTTGGTGTAGAGCGCATAGGCCGGAATGAAGACATAGGTCAGATAGTCGACAATCAGGTCCATCAGAACCCCGTCGTACAGCGGCCAGTTGGCCACCGTGTCATAGCGGCGCGCCAAGGGTCCGTCGATGCCATCGACGATCAGTGCCACGACGAGCCAAAGGAACATCATGCTCCACTTGCCCTCGACCGCCGCCAGCATGGCCAGCATCGACAGGACCGAACCTGTCGCGGTGAGGAGGTGAACCATGAGGGCTTTGAAGCGGATATCCATGTGGCTTTGATGGCCGAATTGGGCCGATCTTGCAAGCACAGGGTGGCGTTCCGGTCAGGTCAGATGAAGCCGCCTGTTGTTAAACATCCAGCAGGGAAAGGAATTTCTTCACCAGATCATCCTTGCGGGTCGCGCTGCCGGGGCTGCCATCGTCGGTGGCCATGGCGTTGAAGAGCGACTCGTAAAGCGAGTTGGCGCCGCCGGTGCTGGAGGTCTGCGGCTGGTCGGACCCATCATTCGCGGTTCCGGTGAATGTGGCGAAGGCGGATTTCAGTTCATCGGGGCTAAGCTTGCCATCGCCATCGGCATCAAGGCTGCTGAAGATGCCCGACATGATCTGGTCAAGCGGGCTTTTGTCGGCATCATCCTTGCCGCCGTGTCCGGCATGAACCAGCGCATCGAACAGCGATTGCGCCGTGGCACCGTTGCCCTGCGGCAGCGGCGGTGGGGGTTGAGACGCGGCGACGGCCGCGGATGGGTTGGGGGTGGCGTCGGTCTGACTGCGCCCAAACAGCGCAAGCAACGCCGTGGCATTGCTGCCTGAAACGGCTGAGATCATGGCATGTTCCTTCTGGATCGCTTCCCTTGCGGGACTGCCATCAGTCTTGCCGGAAAATGGTTGATGAAAGCCTAAACCGCCTGTCTATTTGCGTAAGACTTTAGGCAATTCACGCGCGGGGATGGGCCTTGTCATAGACCTCCATCAGGCGGGCGGCATCGACGGCCGTATAGGCCTGCGTGGTCGACAGCGAGGCGTGGCCCAGAAGTTCCTGAATGGCGCGCAGATCACCTCCGGCCGACAGCAGATGCGTGGCGAAGGAATGGCGCAGCGCATGCGGCGTTGCGGTGGCGGGCAGGCCAAGGCGCATGCGGGCCTGCTCCATCGCCTTGGCGATCAGGCGGGGGTTCAATGGCCCGCCGCGCGCGCCGCGAAACAGGGGCACGCCGCGTTCGGCAGGATAGGGGCAAAGCCGCAGGTAATCGGCCACGGCCTCTTTGGCCACGGGCAGAACCGGCACCAGACGGTCCTTGTCGCCCTTGCCACGAATGCGCAGCACGTCCGGCAAGGGATGATCGGTGCCCGTCAGGCCCAGCGCCTCGGAGATCCGCAACCCGCAGGCGTATAGCAGCGTGGCGACAGCGGTATCGCGTGCGCCGACCCAGTCTTGCGCAGCATAGGCACCGATATCGGCAATCACCTCGCGGGCGCCCTCGACCGTCAAGGGGCGCGGCAATTTGCGGCGGAACTTCGGGCCTCGGGCGGACAGGACCGTGGTGGCATCAAACCCCTGCCTTTGCGCCAGCCAGCCCAGGAAGTTCTTCACCGCCGACAAAGACCGCGCCAGCGAGCGGGCCGAAAGCCCCCTGCCCCGCTCTGCCGCCATCCAGGCGCGCAGGTCGGTTTGCGGCAGCTCGTCCAGCGCCAGAACCCCCGCTCCGCCGCCATGGTGCTGGGACAGGAAGGACAGAAAGCCACGCAGGTCACGGCTGTAAGCCTCGATGGTCTTGGGCGAAGCGCCGTTTATGGCGCGCAGGTGATCCAGCCAGCGGGCAAGCGCATCGGCCGTTTCAGGCGAAAACCCTGTTAGCCCAGCCATTTGCGCATGACGCGTTCGAAGACGCCGCCGAAGAAGGCCAGAAGGTCGGTGCCATGGGTCGGCTTGAACTGATGCGGATCCTCAGCCCCCAAGGCCAGCATGCCCGGCAGACGGCCCGGGCCAAGATCCAGCCGCAGCAAGGCTTCCGAGCGGATCCAACCCGCCCTGTCGCCATAAAGCATGTCAGACGACGGCACGGCCTGACGCAGCACCACGCTCTTGGTCGGCGTGTTGCGGCCGACCGACAGATAATCCGCCACGAAGCCTGCTGGTGCGACATGGACGACGGGCGACAGGCGGCTGAGGGCTGCATCCCCCTCTGCCCGCGATTCCACCACAAACCGGATCGCCTCCACCCGCAGGGTCGAGGCGACATTGGCGCTGAGCGCGGTCAGGAAGGCGGGAAAGGTGGTCGGGTCCAGAATATGCAACACGGCGCGGTGCACCTGATTGGTACCGGCCAGATTCTCGTAAGCCGCCGCAATCACGGTGCGGTGGGTGTCTTCCAGCTTGTCGAGCCGCTGTTCCAGCCGTTCCATGGCGATGCCGCGCAAGTCGACGACATTGGAGCCCATGGCCCGTTCATTGGCCCCGATCAGGGCCTGCATGACGGCCAGATCATCCAGCAGCACTTCCGGCTCTGCCAGAATGCGGTCACGGGTATCGGGGTCAATCATCAACGGTGGTCACCCTCGGCTCAGCTTTCCGGCGACTATACAGGTTTTTTTCGCCTGTCGCGGCAGGAAATGCGTTTGGAGGGCCAAGTGAGTCCAACGGGTCACAGTGTGGGTGATGCCCGGCGCTGGAGGGTTTCACACTCTCCACTTGCGCCATTTCTTGACCCTTCGGGCAGATGGCTCACCCGGAAAGTATTTCCAAAGGAGCAAATCCAGAAGGGTCTTGCAGTTGCTCCTTTGGAAATACTCTCCAGGGGTCCGGGGGTGGAAAACCCCCGGCGCCGGCCACGGACGCAGGGCTTGCAAGCCTGCGCGCTTTGCGGCTAGGCCAATGGAAAGCGGAGGTGGCGGGTGGTCGAGCGGGTCTATGATGCGGGGGAGCGGATCGGGGTTCTGACCTGCGAGCCGATTGGCCGCGTTCTGGACTATCTGGCGCCCGAAGGCGGCTGCGGCGATGGCGACTTTCTGCAGGTGCCGCTGGGGCCCCGGCGGGTTTTGGGCGTGGTCTGGGGCAAGGGCGAGGGATCGTTTGATCTGGCCAAGTTGCGCCAGGCCGGGGCGGTGCTGGAGGCCGCTTCGATGCGGGCCGAGATGCGGGCCTTTCTGGCGCGGGCTTCGGATTATACGCTGACGCCTCTGCCTGCGATGCTGCGGCTGGCAACACGCGCGCCGGGCCTGGGCCTGCCGCCCGCGATGCGGCGGACCTATGTGCTGGCGGGTGCCGTGCCCAACCGCTTGACCGAGGCGCGGCACAAGGTGGTGGACGCGCTGCGCGGGGTCGGGGCCTCGCCGGTCACCTTGGGCGAATTGGCGGATCTGGCCGATGTCAGCACCAGCGTGGTCAAGGGTCTGGTCAAGGCGGGCGTTCTGGCCGAACTGGATGCGCCGAAGGACCTGCCCTATCCTGTGTTGGACCCACTGCGGCCCGCGCGGCTGGCGGGTGATCAGATCGCCGCCGGGGCAGCGCTGGATGCGGCAGTCACCAAGGGCGGCTATTCGACGACGCTGCTCAAGGGGGTCACCGGGTCGGGCAAGACCGAGGTCTATCTGGAGGCGGTGGCCGCTGCCCTGCGCAAGGGGCAGCAGGCCTTGGTCCTGCTGCCGGAAATCTCGCTGACCGGGGATTTTCTGGCCCGGGTCGAGGCGCGGTTTGGCGCGAGGCCGGGAGAATGGCATTCCGGCATGACGGCGACCGAACGCCGCCGTCTGTGGCGGATGGCAGGGGAAGGTGGCGTCGGGCTGGTGGTCGGCGCCCGCTCGGCCCTGTTCCTGCCGTTCCGCGATCTGGGGCTGATCGTGGTCGATGAAGAACACGACACCTCCTACAAACAGGAGGAGGGGGTCCTGTACCACGCGCGGGATATGGCGGTGCTGAGAGCTTCAATCTTGGGATGTCCGGTGGTTCTGTCGTCGGCCACGCCGAGCTTGGAAAGCTGGGCCAACGCGCAGACCGGGAAATATGCGCGGATGGATCTGGGCTCGCGCTACGGCGTGGCAGAGCTGCCGGCGATGCAAGCGATCGACATGCGGAATGAAAAGCTGGCAGGCGACCGCTATATCTCTGCCCCCTTGCAGCAGGCCATCACCACCCGGATCGCCAGGGGCGAGCAGAGCCTTCTGTTCCTCAACCGCCGCGGCTATGCGCCGGTGACGATCTGCCGGGCCTGCGGCCATCAGGTCGGCTGCGACGACTGCGATGCGCGGATGGTGGAGCATCGCTTCCTGAAGCGGCTGGTCTGCCATCAATGCGGGGCGACCAAGCCGATCCCGGTGGAATGCCCCTCCTGCAAGGTCGTGGGCAAGATGGCCCCTGTCGGGCCGGGGGTGGAGCGGTTGGCCGAAGAGGTCAAGGCCGTCTTCCCCGATGCACGACTGGCGGTGCTGTCCTCTGACCTCTTCGGCTCGGCACGCGCCCTGAAGGAAGAGATCGTCAAGATCGCCGCTGGGGCGGCCGATATCATCATCGGCACGCAGATCGTCGCCAAGGGCCACAACTTCCCGCTGCTGACCTTGGTGGGGGTGATCGACGCCGACCTTGGCCTGCAGGGGTCGGACCTGCGGGCGGCAGAGCGGACCTTCCAACTGATCCGTCAAGTGGCGGGCCGTGCCGGGCGGGCAGAAAAGCGCGGCACGGCGCTGTTGCAGACCTTCCAGCCCGATCATCCGGTGATCGCGGCCATTCTGGGCGGCGATGAAGAGGCATTCTGGGCCGCCGAAGCCGCCGAGCGGAAGGCGGCAGGCGTGCCCCCCTATGGACGGATGGCTGGCATCATCCTGTCGTCGCCGGATGTGGCGCAGGTCTTCGACTTCGGCGCCGAACTCGCCCGGCGCGACGGCCCCCTGCGCAAGATCGGCGCGGTGGTTTACGGACCGGCACCGGCCCCCATCGCGCGCGTGCGCGGACGGCACCGGGTGCGACTGCTGGTCAAGGCCGAGAAATCAGTTCCCTTGCAGGCAGCACTGGCGGAGTGGGTGGGGCAATTGAAGCAACCCGCCAATCTGCGGCTGGCGATCGACATCGACCCGCAAAGTTTCTACTAACGGCAGGCGCCATGGGCGGATCGCCCATCCTACCCAGACCCGTCCCCTGTTCCCTTTCACATTGGTCCAAATATCCCACGGGAGGTCTGGAGGGTGTGAAACCCTCCAGTGGCCGGCCAAAGGCACGCCACGCGGCAAAAGGTAGGATGGGCGGTCCGCCCATGCTTGGGGACCTCAGATCAGCTTGCGGTCGCGGGCGATCATGGCGGCATGGGTGCGGTTCTTGGCGCCCAGCTTGCGGCTCATCGTCTTCACATGCAGCTTGACCGTCACCTCCTGCAGGTCCAGCACCCGGGCGATTTCCTTGTTGGACTGGCCCGTGCAGACCCCGCGCAGCACATCCATCTCACGCGGGGTCAACAGACCCTCCTCCCCAAGCTCCGGCTTCTTGATCAGCGACACCGGCGCGAAGATATCTCCGCCGATCATGCAGCGCACCGCCGCCACCAGCGAGCGCGAGCTCAAGGTCTTGGGCACGAACCCTGCCGCCCCGGCCTCCAGCGCGTCTTCGGCCACCTCGGTCGAGATTGAGCCCGAGATCAGCGCCACCGGACGACCCGCATTCGCCGCCATGATCCGGGTCATGCCCTTCAGGCCCTCCATCCCGGGCATGTTGTAATCCAGGAGAACCAGATCGAACGCCCCCGTACCGGCAATCAGCGCCTCAGCCTCGGCCACGTCGGAGCAGACGCGCACGTCGGCTATCCCTTCAGCCTCGAGATAGGCCGCAAGGGTTTCGCGTACCAAATCGTGATCATCCGCCACAAGAATCCGCGCCATCCAACCGTCCCTTCGGGCCAAGCCCGCATTGCTCGCCTCATCCACGCGTTCTGCGGTCTTGCTTCCGGACTGACTCGGGTGGAGAAGGGCGATGCGACGCACCGAAGTGTATGCCAGACCTATCCTTAGGGATAGGGCGTTTTTGTTCGCGGGGAAGAGGACTGCTTGCTAAACCAGCGGGACTTGATGAAAGAAGGTGCATTATGTTCGATCGAGGTTGGCTGCGTGCCGGTGTTCTGGGCCTTGTGACCGCAGCCCTGTCGACGATGCCCGGTTTCGGACAGACCCTGCCGCAGCGCACCGGCCCGACGATCCTGACCATCACCGGGTTGGACCCGGACGCCCATCCGGGTGGCGCGGTGGCCTTCGACCTTGCCATGCTGAAGGCCATGCCGCAGGCCACGATCAAGACCAGTTCGATCTGGACCGAAGGCCCGCACAGCTTCTCCGGAGTGCCGATGGCGGCACTGGCCGAATACCTGCACGTCACCGATGCCACCGTGCGGCTTCATGCGATCAACGACTATTCCGTCGACATGCCGCTCAGCGAGACCGAGGACGACGCGCCGATCCTCGCCTATGAGATGGATGGCGCGCCGATGCCCGTGCGCGACAAGGGGCCGATCTGGATTATCTATCCCTATGACGCCGGTGCGGAATACCGCAGTGATACGGTCTACAGCCGCAGTGTCTGGCAACTCGACCGGATCGACATTTTGCGGTAAAGTGACGCCTTAGCCCAAATTGTTGGAGTCCCGCGCATTGTCCCAGCCCGCCGTCTTGAACCACGCCAAAGCGCGCCGGATGCGCATGGCGGCGGTTGTGACGGTGCTGGGTGCGATTGCCATGGGGATTGCGGTTCTGACGCTGGGCGTCCTGCGCCAGATCGATGCGCAAAGCAGCGCCAGTTCCGACAACGTGCAATGGTCTCTGAGCCAGGTGGATGTCGAACTTCTGACCCTGACCGTGGCGCTGGACGACGCTATAAGGGAGCCTGAAAAGTTGATGGTGGCCCGGACGCGCTTTGACGTCTTCTTCAGCCGCATCAATACGCTGCATGTCGGAAGCATCTATGCAAGCCTGCGGGAAAGCCCCGAATTCACGCCCAGTTTCAACCGCCTGCACGCGTTTGTCACCCAGACCGCGGTGCTGATGGACGGGCCGGACGACGCCCTGCTGAAGGCCCTGCCCCAGATCAGCCTTCACACCCGAAGCCTTTTTGCGGACGCGCATCAGATAGCTCTCAAAGGGGTCACCTCCTTTGCCCGCCTGACCGATCTGCGCCGCGCCGGTGTCAAGTTCACGCTGATCGAACTGGCCCTGCTGACGCTGGTTCTGGTGGCGGCCCTTGCGGCCATGCTGTGGCGGGTGGTTCGGCTGGGACAGGTCAATCAGGCCAAGGCCGCCGAAAACATCGAGACCCTGACCCGGCTGGATGCAGTTGTGGCCACCTCGCTGGATGCGGTGATCACTCTGGATGATCTGGGCACCATCACCGAATTCAATCAGGCCGCTGTGCAGACCTTTGGCTACCGCAGGGACGAAGCGCTGGGTCAGGCCCTGACCCTTGTGATCCCGGTGACAGCCGACGGTCGTCAGCAACTGCCGCCGCGCAACGAGACACTGGCGGCAAACCAGCGCCGCCGCAGGGTCATGGCGCGCCACCGTCTGGGTCACAGCTTTCCGGCCGAGGTCTCGCTGGCTTCGGCAAGGGCGGGGGCCGGGCGGGTGCATGTCGTTTTTCTGCGCGACCTGTCCCAGCAACTGGCCGCCGAACAGGCCCTCGTCACCGCCCGCGACGAGGCGCTGGCGGGTGAGAAGGCCAAGGCCGATCTGCTGGTGGTGATGAGCCACGAGATCCGCACCCCCCTGAACGGCATGATCGGCACGATTGACCTTTTGGACAGCACCGCCCTTGCGCCGCATCAACGGGAATATCTGCGGATCATGGCGGCCTCGGGTCGGCTGTTGATGCATCATGTCAACGATGTGCTGGACATAGCGCGGCTGGACAGCGGCAAGGCCTCGCTGAATCTGGCCCCGGTGGATCTGGCAGACCTGATCCGCGAGGTCATCGAGAACCAGACCCCGACCAGTCAGGCCAATGGCAACGTACTGACCTTCACACCGGCACCGGACGGACGCTCTATCGTCGCCGGCGATGCGGCGATGCTGCGGCAGGTGATGATGAACCTTGTCGGCAATGCGGTGAAGTTCACCCATAACGGCAACATCTCGGTTGAACTGGCGCATCTGTCGCCGCATGGCCCGACCGAGATCACCGTGCGCGACACCGGCATCGGCGTCCTGCCCGAGGATCTGGGCCGCATCTTCGAGGATTTCGTGACGCTGGATCCGTCGTACGCCCGGCGGGCCTCGGGCACCGGGCTGGGTCTGGGCATCGTGCGGCGGATCGTGGCGCGGATGGGTGGCAAGATCACGGTGGACAGCTTGCCCGGCGCGGGCAGCACGTTCCGCGTCAGCCTGCCCCTGACGCTGCTGGAGGCAGCGGCTCGCGCGCCAGTGGCTTCGGCGGGAGCCGCAAAGGCAGACGGGCTGTCGGTTCTGGTGGTCGAGGACAATGATTTCAACCGCCTGATCGTACGAGACATGCTTCTGGCCGACCATCACCGGGTGACCGAGGCCTCTGATGGGCTGGAAGGTGTCAGGCTCGCGCAAGACCAGCGCTTTGACGTGATCCTGATGGACATCTCGATGCCGGGCATCGACGGGCTGCAGGCGGCGCAGCGCATCCGGCAAGGCGATGGCGCGTCCTCGGCTAGCCCGATCGTGGCGCTGACAGCCCATGCCCTGCAGGAGGAGACGGACCGGTTTCGCGACAGCGGCATGGCCGATGTTCTGATCAAGCCCATCACGCGTGAGACATTGCGGATGGTTCTGGCGGGCCTGCCCCGGTCCGACAGGTTCAAACCGGGGCAGGCCGCCAAACCGGCTCCGGCGAAAAAAGCGGCAGAGGTCACAGCTCCGCGTGAAGTTCTGGTCGACCTCGGCACGCTGAGCGACCTGCGCGCAAGCCTTGGCGATGCGAAGGCCGGAGACCTGATCGCCCGCTTCCTGGAGGATACCGATCAGCGCCTGTCCGATCTGACCCAGCGCGCCAGCGATCCCGATGCCGAGATTGAACTGGTCAGCCTCGTACATCGGATGACCGGCACTGCGGCGATGTTCGGTGCCGCCCGCCTGCACCGGCACCTGTCGCGGATCGAGGACATGTGCAAGACGGGCCGCGAGGCCGACGCCCGTGCCGAGGTGCCCGCTTTGGCCGAGTTGTGGCGCCAGACGGCCGACGCCTATCTCTCGCCCGGGTCCTTGGCCCAAGCCTCCAGCTTGCGGTAAAGTGTGGACGGTGACAGATCCAGCACCCGCGCCGCCTTGGGGATCGACCCGCCATACCGCGCCAGCGTGGCTGTGACGATGATCCGCTCCACCTCGGCCAGCGGGCGGCCCAACAGGCTGTCCATCAGAGGCTCGGCCCCGGGCGCTGCAAGGGTTTGTTGCGTCAGGACGGGGGTTTGCGCCATGCGGACCATATCCTCGGGCAGCATCTGCAGGGTGACAGGACCGCCCTCGTTCAGCACCACGACGTTGCGGATGACGTTCAGCACTTGCCGGACGTTGCCGGGCCAAGGCAGCCGCCGGAACAGATGAGCCACCTCTGGAGTAAGGCCATCAAAGCGGCGGCCTTCTTCTTCGGCGAAGCGGGTCAGGGCGGTTTCGGCGATCTCGATCACGTCGTCGCTGCGGTCGCGCAGGGGCGGCATGTGGATCGGCACGACGAACAGGCGGTAGTATAGATCCTCGCGGAACTGGCCACGGCGGACGGCGTCCATCGGATCGCGGTTGGTGGCACAGACGATGCGGACGTTGACCTTGATGGGACGCGTGGCGCCCACCGGCAGAACGGTGGAGGTTTGCAGGAAGCGCAGCAGTTTGGTCTGCAGCGCCGGGGCCATTTCGCAGATTTCGTCAAGGAACAGCGTGCCGCCATCCGCCGCCGTGGCAGCCCCCGGCTTGTCAGAAATAGCGCCGGTGAAGCTGCCCTTCACATGGCCGAAGACTTCGGATTCCAGCAGATCATGCGGAATTGCCCCGCAGTTCAGCGCAATGAACGGCCCCTTGGCGCGGGGCGAATTGCCATGGACGGCCAGCGCGCACAGTTCTTTCCCGGTGCCGCTTTCGCCGGTGATGAAGACGGTGGCCATCGAGTTGGCGACCGAGTTGATCTTGGCCTGTATCCGCGCCATCACCTCGGAGGAGCCGATGAACCCACTGCCGCTTTGGGCCTCTTTCGGCGCGGCACGGCGCGACTGGCTGCGTTCGATGGCATTGCCGACGGCATTCAGAAAACGCGCCTCGTCGAAGGGTTTGACAAGGAATTCATGGGCACCCGCCCGCATCGCCTCGACCGCCTTGTTGATCGAGCCGTTGGCGGTGATGATGATGACGCGGGTGTCGGGGCGGGTGGCCATCATCTCGGCCATCAGGTCCAGACCGTCACGGTCGGGCAGGCCAAGGTCCAAGAGCACGACCTGTACGCCGGTCGCCAGAAACTGCGCCATCCCTTCCGCCGCAGACCCCGCGACCCGCACATCATGGCCAGCCCCGGTCAGGACCGAACGGTAGATCAGCTGCAGCGAGGGCGTATCCTCGATCAGCAGGACCATGACGGGTTTGCCGCGCGTGGGGGCCATATCAGCGCTCCGCGTCCCGTTCGGCCGACATCTCGCGCAGCCGGTCCTGCAGAACCGTCAGGCGATGCAACAGATCGGCCGCGTCGGAAGCCGCAAAGACGCAGGTGTCGTCCTTGGAGCGAAGGTTCAGATCCAACGCCAGACGGTGGATAGGCTGCGCGCCGATCGTGCCCGCGATGGCCAGCAGCACATGACTGTGCTTGCGCAGGGCAAGCCGGTCGGCATTAGCAAACCCCGCCGTCAGACCCTCGGCCACATCACGCAGATCAGCCCGCAAACGGCGCATCAGTTCGGGCGCCTCTGGCCCCGCGAGGGTCAGCAGTCGCCGGAATGCCGGCTCGTCCAAAGCCGGGTTTGCGGGATTGAATTGCATTCCGTCTGCCGTCACGCGCCGTATACTCCTGCCCGTCGTGGCGTCGCAGGCCCGGCTTCGGACCCGCAACATTCAACCGCAGGTTACGCGTTCATGCGGCAAAGTCCAGAAGGCAGCGTCCCGGCTTCAACCATAATGCGCAACGGGGGCCCCGGCCAAAGCGGCCACGTTCAAGAGCCCGCGCACCGTGATCGAAGGTGTCACGATATGCGCCCGGTTGCCCATGCCCATCAGGATCGGCCCAACCTCCAGCCCGCCCGCTTTCATCTTCAGCATGTTGCGCGCCGCGTTGGCGGCATCGGTATAGCCGAAGATCAGGATGTTCGCGGCCCCTTTCAGGCGCGAGTTCGGGAAGATGCGGTCGCGCAGTTCATCGTCCAAGGCGGCATCAAGGCTCATTTCGCCTTCGTATTCGAAATCGCATTCTCGGGCGTCGAGGATTTCCATCGCGCCCCGCATCCGGCGGCCCGAGTCACTGTCGAGGTTGCCGAAGTTGGAATGCGAACACAGCGCCACCTTGGGTTCCACGCCAAAGCGGCGGGCGTGGCGGACTGCGCCCATGGCGGCATGGGCAATCTGTTCCGGTGAGGGGATCGGGTTGACCTGAGTGTCGGCGACAAACAGCGGACCATCCTCGAGAATCATCAGCGAGAGGGCGCCCAGCGGATGCCGCCCGCCACGTGCCAGCACTTGGCGGACGTAGTTGAGGTGCCAGAGATATTGGCCGAAGACGCCGCAGATCATGCTGTCGGCATCGCCCCGGTGCACGGCAATCGCCCCAATTGCGGTAGAGTTGGTGCGCAGGACCGCCCGCGCAGTATCAGGAGTCACGCCCTGCCGCTCCAGCAACTGGTGATAGCTGCCCCAGTATTCGCGATAACGGTTGTCGCTTTCCGGGTTAACGATCTCAAAATCCCGGTCCGGGCGGATCGACAGGCCAAAGCGTTCGCAGCGCGTGGCGATCACGTCGGGGCGGCCGATCAGGATCGGCTTGATCGTCATTTCTTCCAGCATGGCGTTGGCGGCGCGCAGCACGCGTTCATCCTCGCCCTCGGCAAAGATGATCCGGCGCGCGGAGTTGCGGACCGAATCAAACACCGGGCGCATGATGAGGGCGGATTTGAACACCGAAGAGTCCAGCTTCTGCCGGTAGGCGTCCAGATCGTTGATCGGTCGCATAGCGACGCCAGTTTCCATCGCGGCCTTGGCCACAGCACTGGCCACAACACCGATCAGGCGCGGGTCGAAGGGTTTGGGGATCAGGTAGTCGGCCCCGAAGGTCAGCTTTTCGCCGGCATAGGCGGCAGCGGCCTCGGCACTGGTGGTGGTGCGGGCGAGGGCCGCGATGCCCTCGATGCAGGCCAGTTCCATTTCGGCGTTGATCGTTGTTGCGCCCACATCCAACGCCCCTCGGAAGATGAAGGGGAAGCAGAGCACATTGTTGACCTGATTGGGAAAATCCGATCGCCCGGTGGCGATGATGGCATCGGGAACAGCGGCGCGCACCACATCGGGCAGGATTTCCGGCGAGGGATTGGCCAATGCGAAAACGATCGGCTGGCGGGCCATCTTCTTGACCATGTCCGCCGTCAACACCCCGGGGCCGGAGAGGCCAAGGAACAGGTCCGCGCCCTCGATCACGTCGTTCAGTGTGGCAGGTGTCGTGCCTTGGGCGTACTCCGCCTTCTGATCGGTCATCTGATCGATCCGGCCGTTGTAGACAAGGCCCGCCAGATCGCAGAGCCAGACATTCTCGCGCTTGACGCCCAGCTTCAGCAGCATGTTCAGGCAGGCAATCCCCGCAGCCCCGCCGCCGGTGGAGACAACCTTGATATCGCCAAAAGCCTTGCCCGCGACATGCAGCGCATTGGTGGCCGCAGCCCCCACGACGATCGCCGTACCGTGCTGGTCGTCATGGAAAACCGGAATCTTCATCCGCTCGCGGCAGAGCTTTTCAACGATGAAGCAATCCGGCGCCTTGATGTCCTCAAGGTTGATCGCGCCAAAGGTCGGCTCCAGCGCGCAGACGATGGCGGCGAGTTTCACCGGGTCGGGTTCGTTCAGTTCAATGTCGAAGCAGTCGATATTGGCGAATTTCTTGAAGAGAACCGCCTTGCCCTCCATCACGGGCTTGGAGGCAAGCGCGCCGATGTTGCCAAGGCCCAGAACGGCGGTGCCATTGGTCACAACGCCCACCAGATTGCCGCGCGAGGTGTAGCGGCTTGCCGTGGCCGGATCGGCCTTGATCTCAAGGCAAGCCTCCGCCACCCCCGGCGAATAGGCCCGGGCAAGGTCCTTGCCATTGGCAAGAGGCTTGGTCGCCCGGATCTCCAGCTTTCCCGGTTTGGGGAATTCGTGATAATCCAGTGCGGCTTGCCGCGCGTTGTCCTGCCGCTGCTCGGTCATGTCCGTCTCCTCAACCCATCCGTCCACCCTGACACAGCCGGGGCCACCCGGCTGCCATCAGGTTTCCTGCATCACCTTCCGGCGCTTCTTGCAAATCACCAAGGCGAGGGCCACCATGTCGCAAAGCGAAAGAGAATGCCATGCCCGATCCCCAGACTGAATCCCGTGCCGAAATCCTGCTGCCCACCAAGGACCTGCGCGGCGACCTGCCCTTCTTCACCAAGACGCTGAAAATGCGGCTCGATACGATCTATCCGGCTGACAACCCGCATGTCGCGGTGATCTCGGGCCATGGCTTGCGCCTGCGTCTGGACGCCGAGGCTACAACCGCGCCGGGCCTGATCCGCATCCTGTCCGATGATTGGGCGCAGATCGCCGATAGTCAGGCCTCCCTGACCTCTCCGGGCGGCACTTCGGTGGAACTGGACGAGTTGAACCCGCCGCTGGTCCTGCCCAAGACCGAACACGCCTTCGTCGTGCGGCGTCTGGCTGACCAAGCCCCTTGGGTGATTGGCCGCGCGGGGATGATGTACCGCGACCTCGTGCCCACGCGTCTGGGCGGGGCCATGATCGCCAGCCACATCCGCGTGCCGGATGGCAAGGTCCCGGACATGGTGCATTTCCATAAAGTCGGCTTCCAGTTGATCTTCTGCATCAAGGGCTGGGTTGACGTGTTGTATGAGGATCAAGGCGGCCTCCGCCGTCTGCACCCGGGTGATTGCTTTATCCAGCCGCCGACCATCCGCCACCGCGTCGTCGAATCCGGCGATGACATCGAGGTGATCGAAATTGGCGTTCCCGCCGATCACATCACCGAAATCGACCACGTCCTGACCCTGCCCAACGAGGCTCTGAACCCCGACCGCGAATGGGACGGCCAGCGCTTTGTCCACAATGTGGGCGCCACCGGCAGCTTCGCCCCCTTCCGCATCCCCGGCTTCGAGGCGCGCGACACCACAATCAACGCCAACACCAAGGGCGTCGCTTCGGTCATGGTCGCAAGGCCTGTGGGAGAGGCGCCCTGGACGAAACACGAAGGCGACATCCTGTTCACCTTCGTGATGTCCGGCGAAATGACCCTCGAAGGCGAGGGCAAATCCCCCTACCGCCTGACCGCTGGCGACGCGTTCGTGATCCCGCCCGGCATGGCCACCCGCTATGCGGAAACCACGCCGGACCTGCAACTCCTCGAAGTCTCGCTGCCCGGCAGCTTCAAGACCATCACCCTCTGACACGACCCTGCGCACCCAAGAATTTTCGCCGAAAATTCTTGGGCTTCCCGCCGCTGCCGTGAAGCGCCAAAGCGCAGCGCTTGCAAGGCGGGCGCATTCGGCCCACAATTCCTGTCCATATGGTCAAAGGAGTCTCCATGCTTCTAGAACTCGCCACCAACGTGCGCCTGCGCGCCTATGCCCCTTATTCCCGCTTCAAGGTCGGTGCGGCGCTGCGCAGCACATCCGGTGCCGCCCATATCGGCTGCAATGTCGAGAATGTGGCCTACCCGGAAGGCACCTGCGCCGAGGCGGGCGCCATCGCGGCCATGATCGCCTCTGGCGACACCGCAATTGCCGAAATACTGGTGATCGCCGACAGCCCCTCGCCCGTGCCACCCTGCGGCGGGTGCCGCCAGAAGATCGCCGAATTTGCGGCACCTGACGTCAAGGTCACCCTGTGCACCACAGATGGCGCGCAATTGGTCATGACGGTGGGCGACTTGCTGCCGGGCGTCTTTACCGCCGCCCATATGGCGAAAGTCTGATGGAAGCCCGGTCGATCATCGCTCAGGTCCGCGATGGCCGGGTGCCCTCATCCGACGCGTTGAAATGGTTCGCCACTGGCCTCGCCACAGGCGGGGTGAGTGATGCGCAGGCCGGAGCCTTCGCCATGGCCGTCCTGCTAAAGGGTCTGGGCGAAGCCGGGCGCGTGGCGCTGACCACCGGCATGCGCGACAGCGGGAGGGTGCTGGAATGGGACCTGCCCGGCCCGGTGATCGACAAGCATTCCACCGGCGGCATCGGCGACTGCATCTCGCTGTTGCTGGCCCCGGCCTTGGCCGCGTGCGGGGCTTATGTGCCGATGATCTCGGGCCGGGGCCTTGGCCATACCGGCGGCACGCTGGACAAGCTGGAGGCTATTCCGGGCTTTCGGACCGGGCTGCCCGAAGACCAGTTGCGGCGCCAGATGAAAGACGTGCGCTGCGCCATCGTTTCGGCCAGCGCCGAGATCGCCCCGGCCGACCGCCGCCTTTACGCCATCCGCGATGTGACCGGCACGGTGGAAAGCATCGACCTGATCACCGCGTCGATCCTGTCCAAGAAGCTGGCGGCTGGTCTTGAAGCGCTTGTTCTGGATGTGAAATGCGGCTCCGGCGCCTTCATGAAAACGCTTGAGGATGCCGAGGCGCTTGCCCGCGCCCTTGTCTTCACCGCGCAAGGCGCGGGCTGCATGACCTCGGCCCTGATCACCGACATGAGCCAACCCTTGGCCACCGCCGCCGGCAACGCGCTGGAAGTGTCGGAGGTGATGGAGACGCTGACCGGCACCTCGGTCAACGCGGCCCTCTGGGACCTGACGATGGCGCTCGGTGGCGAGGCTTTGGCCTTGGGTGGCATCGCCGATGACGTGTTGGACGGCGAGGCGCGTATTTCGCAGGCGCTGGAATCCGGCGCCGCCGCCGACGCCTTCGGCCGCATGATCGCTGCTCAGGGCGGCCCGGCGGACTTTGTCGACCGCTGGCCCGACCGCCTGCCCGCCGCCACTGTGATCCGTGAGGTGCCCTGCCCCCGGCAGGGCTTCATCCAGTCCATCGATGGCGAGGCCTTGGGTCTGGCCGTGGTTCGTCTTGGAGGCGGTCGCCAGCGCGAGGGCGACAAGATCAACCCCTCGGTCGGCCTCTCCGACCTCGCCGGGATTGGCGAGGATATCGGGCCGGGCGACCCCCTGTGCATGGTCCACGCCGCAACCGAAGCCCAAGCCGAAGAGGCGATCCGCACCATCCAGGCGGCCTATGTCCTGGGTGACGCCGCCCCCGACGACCCGCCGCTCGTCCTGAAAAGGATCGCCTGATGGCCGCTAGCCGCAATCGGGCTTTCCTGATCGTCATGGACTCGGTCGGATGCGGCGGCGCTCCCGATGCGGCGGCCTTTGGGGATGAGGGCGCCAACACGCTGGGCCACATCGCCGCCGCCTGTGCTGCGGGCGTGGCCGAGCAGGGCCGTTCTGGCCCCCTGAAGCTGCCGAACCTTGACGCCTTGGGTCTTGGGGCTGCCATCCGGTTTGCCTCGGGCACAACGACCTCCCTCACCGCCACCCCGCGCGGCCGCTGGGGCGCCGCACAGGAAATTTCACGCGGCAAGGACACGCCTTCGGGCCATTGGGAACTGGCCGGCGTGCCGGTGCCGTGGGACTGGACCTATTTCCCCAACACCGTGCCCGCCTTTCCCGCCGACCTCACGGCGCTGGTCTGCAATCTGGCTGGCACTACGGGTATCCTTGGCAATTGCCACTCCTCCGGCATGCCGATCATCGCCCAGCATTTCGTCGAACACCTGCGGACCGGTTGGCCGATCTGCTACACCTCCGCCGATTCGGTCTTCCAGATCGCCGCCCATGAAGAGGCTTTCGGCCTTGACCGGCTTTTGAAGCTTTGCGCCGAGCTCGCCCCGCATCTGCACGCCATGAAGGTCGGTCGCGTCATCGCCCGACCCTTCGTCGGCACGCCGGACAATTTCAAGCGCACCGCCAACCGCCATGACTATGCAATAGCCCCCCCGGCCCCAACCCTGCTGGATTGGGCGGCCGATGCGGGCCGGGCAACCCATGCCGTGGGCAAGATCGGCGACATCTTCTCGATGCATGGCGTGGGCAAGCTGTGGAAGGGCAAGAATGACGCTGACCTTTTCGATCATCTTGACCGCCTTGGGGGGGAAGCCGAACCCGGCTCCTTGACCTTCGCCAACTTTGTCGAATTCGACAGCCTTTATGGCCACCCCCGCGACGTCTCGGGCTATGCCCGTGCGCTGGAATGGTTCGACGCCCGGGCTGGCACCTTCCTGCAAGCCTTGCAGCCCGGCGACCTCGCCCTGTTCACCGCCGACCATGGCAACGACCCGACCTGGCGCGGCACCGACCACACGCGTGAACGGGTGCCGGTCCTGATCGCAGGCGCAGGCGCTGGCGAAATCGGCCTCTGCGCCTTCACCGACGTAGCCGCCTCGATCGCCGCCCACCTGAACATTCCATCGCATGGCCCGGGAAAGTCCTTCCTGTGACCTCTTGCTCTTTGCCAAATACTCACGGAGAGGTCTGGGGGGGCAGTCGGCCCCCCCAGCCTTTCAACCGGAGCGCCCTATGACGCCCAAACTCGAGCTTCACCTCCACCTCGAAGGCGCCGCCCCGCCGCGCTTTATCGCCGCCTTGGCGAAGGAAAAGCACATCGACATCGGCGGCATCTTCACCCCCGAAGGGGCCTACCGGTTCGAAGGCTTCGCCGAGTTCGTCAAGGTCTACGAGGCCGCCTGCACCACCCTGACCCGCCCCGAGGATTACCAGCGCCTGACCCGCGCCGTACTGGAGGCGCAGGCGGAACAGGGCGTAATCTATACCGAAATCTTCCTCTCGCCCGATTTCTGCGGCGGTCGCGACCGCGGGGCGTGGCGCGAATATCTGCAGGCCATGCGTGAGACAGCCGATGTGCTTCAGCACGAGGCTGGCATCACCATGAAAGCCATCGCCACCTGCATACGCCACTTCGGCCCCGACAAGGCGCGCCAGACGGCCCTGTGTGCGGCCGAAACGGCGGGGGATTTTCTGGTGGGTTTCGGCATCGCCGGGGCGGAAACCATGGGCAAACTCAAAGACTTCTCCTGGTCCTTTGATGCCGCCAAAGAGGCCGGTCTGAAACCCACTGTCCATGCCGGTGAGTGGAAGGGGCCGTCTGAAGTGCGCGAGGCGATCCATGATCTGGGGGCGCTGCGTATCGGGCACGGGTTCCGGGCCATCGAAGATCTGGCCTTGGTGGATGAACTGGCCGAAACCGGCATCGTGCTGGAATGCTGCCCGGGTTCCAACGTGGCCCTTGGCATCTATCCCAGCTTCCGCAAGCATCCGATCGGCGAGCTGTATCACCGGGGCGTCAAGGTCACCGTCTCGACCGATGACCCGCCCTTCTTCCACACCACCTTGACCCGCGAATACGAAATGCTGCACGAGGCGTTTGACTGGGATGACGGCGTCTTTGCCGCCCTCAACCGGACTGCCCTTGACGCGGCCTTTTGTGACAAGGATACGAAGGACAGGATTGGCAAACTGCTGGAGGCTGAACATGTCTGAAACCCTGCCCGAGTTGAAGAACCTGACAGTCGTCAGCCACCCCCTTGTCCAGCACAAGCTGACCCTGATGCGCGAGAAAGACACCTCCACCGCCTCGTTCCGCCAATTGCTGCGCGAGATCAGCCTGCTTCTGGCCTATGAGGTCACCCGCGAACTGCCGATGACCACCAAGAAGATCGAGACGCCGCTGTGCGAGATGGATGCCCCGGCGATTGACGGCAAGAAACTGGCGCTGATCTCGATCTTGCGGGCCGGCAATGGTCTGCTGGACGGCATTCTGGAATTGATCCCGGCGGCGCGTGTTGGCTTCATCGGGCTGTACCGCGACCATGCGACGCTGCTACCGGTGCAGTATTACTACAAGGTGCCGGATCATCTGGACGAGCGGGTTTGTATCGTCGTCGACCCCATGCTCGCCACCGGCAATTCCAGTGCTGCGGCGGTAACGCTGCTGAAGAATTCCGGCGCCAAGAACATCCGCTTCCTGTGTCTTTTGGCTGCCCCGGAAGGCATACGCCACATGAACGAGGCCCATCCCGACGTGCCGATCGTCACGGCCTCGGTCGACAGCCATCTGAACGAAAGTGGCTATATCGTCCCGGGCCTAGGGGATGCGGGGGACCGCATGTTCGGTACAAAATAAGGGATTATCCCTTTACTCGGAAACAATCTTGATTCATGATTTTCCCCAAGTATTGGGGGGACGCGATCATGACTGTCAAGATGTTGAAAGGTATGGCGCTTGGGGCGATTCTCGCGACATCAGCAGCAGAGGCGCAAAGCCTCAAGCAGATCGGCGGCCCGGCCAGCGCCCCTCCGGCCGGATTTCAGGGCCAGCAGTTTGTGGACAGCCGAGGCTGCCTGTTCCTGCGGGCCGGTTATGGCTCGGGCGTGAATTGGGTGGCGCGGGTGGACCGCAAGCACAAGCCGATCTGCAATATGGTCCCCACGGGCAGCGCTGCGGCTCAGGCTGCGGTGGCAGCCGACATGGCACCCGATCCGCAAGCCGTGACCCAGGCGCCAGCGGCAACCACGATGGCTGCGGCCCAGCCGGCACCTGTCGTGCGGCCTGCCGTTGTCGCGCAACAAGCGCCGGTCAGGCAGGTTGCCGCGCCCAGCCCGGGTCCGAAGCCCACTCTGGTCTCTCGCCCGGTGGAGCAACCGGCCAATCCAGCCCCGACGCAGCAGGTTACCTTGACCTATCAGGCCCCGACCGTTCAGGTCGCAGCCGTAGCACCCGTCGTGCGGGCTCCTGTCGTGCAGGTGCCGACCGTTCAGACCCGCAGCGCGGCAGCGTCAAGCTATCAGGGGTCTGCCGTCGCAACCTCAGTCGCGGGCGTGCAATGCTATAGCTCCGCCCCGGTGCTGGAGCGCGTGAGCGTCTCCGGTGGGACGGCACTGGTCTGCACGCGCGGCGATGGCTCAGCCACCGGGTGGCTGCCGCCGATGGGAAGCGGTGGGGCGCAGGTGCAGGTGGCGGCTCCGGTGCGGACCTATGCGACAGCGCCAGCCGTGGCCCAGGTACAAGCGCCAGCGGTGGCCCTTGTGCCGATGCAGATGGTTTCCGTTCAGGCAGCGCCCATGCAGGTCTATGCGCCGCAGCAGCCGATGGCTGCGCGCAGCCACGCCCTGCCCAAGCCGCCGAAAGGCTGGGTCTATGCCTGGAAAGACGACCGGCTGAACCCCTTGCGCGGTGCGGGCACGGTGCAGGGTCAGGTGCAGCAGGATCAGGTCTGGCAGCGTACCATTCCCATGGTGCTGCTGACCGACCCGCCGCCGCAGACCGCCTTCCAGCGCGCCTTCGGTCTGCGCCCTGCAGCGGCCACCCAAGTCTACGCGACGGTTTCGACAAGTGTTTCGACGATGTCGGCCAGCCCTGCCGCCAAACCCGTCAGCCGCAAGGCCGCGCCGGTGGTGGAGGTTTCCGCCGCGCCGGCCCCCAAGGCCGGGGGCGGGACGCTGATCCAGGTCGGCTGCTTTGCCGATGCTTCGAACGCGCAGGCCGTTGTGGCGCGGCTTTCGTCGCTTGGCTTGCCGGTTTCGACGGCCCACACCACGCGCAAGGGCAAGACATTGCGGGTCGTCTACGCCGGTCCGTTCAGCAGCGGACCTGAAGCATCGTCTGGTCTGGCAACGGTGCACGGCGCTGGCTACGGCGATGCCTTCCTGCGCTAAGCCCTGGCGTAACCAACGGTCTTTCAAGCAGAACCACGCGAGCAGCAAACTCCCCGGGCAAAGTCCCGGGGATTCTTTCATCCCGCACAGATGCTTTGCAGGCTGATCCAGTCATTGTCCGGCAGGATGGCTGACGGCGAGGTGCCCTTGAAGGGGTCCGCCTCGATCAGGCCAAGCGTGGTTTCTCCACTGGGGTCAACCGCATGGGCATATGCGGTGGAGGAGAGGCCGACCTGCTTGAACTTCTCCAACAGACGCTCGTCGTCAAGCGCTTGCGGTTTGGCTGCCAACAGGCCTTCGGCATAGCCATCGACAGACCCGTCCGGCAAATGGCCGGTGGTCAGCAGACGCACGGTCGCGGTCAACCCGGCATGGCGCAGGATCGGCAGGACCGGGTCGCTGACCTGACCCCGCAGAATGGCGGCGAGGATATAGCCCGCGACAGGCTCGGGATCTTGCAGGTTTTCCAGCAGCTTGCCCGACACCAGCACGATGCCGCCGGGCAGCGCTATCGCATCCGCCACCCCGTCGCGGACCACGTCAATCTCTCCCACACCTTGACCGGACAGCTTTTGGGCCAAAGCGGCCGCCCCGCGCTGGCCCAGAACCCCAACACAGGGCGAGCCTGTCAGCCGGGCCGCATCTTGCAACGCCAGCTTGCCGATCTGGATGCGCGTGGCGGTCGGCAGGACCGAGGCGGTGTGGCGGATCATCGCCTCGGGCAACCAAAGGAAGCCGAAAACGCCCGCCAAGGCGACCGCCAGAACGACGGTTGCCCCCCGCACGCGGCCCGGACGCGGACGGCGGCGGATCAGCGTGGTGCGCACCGTTTCAAGCGCTGCGATCATGTCGGGGTCATCAACCTCGACCGTTTCGGAAGGCGTGCCGTCATCCAGCCGGCCGGGCGTGTAAAGTGCCGGCATTTCGCCGGGATTGACCCGTTCGACCGAGGGCAAAGACCAATGCGACAACGCCATTTCCGTGCGGGGATCGGCCAGAACAAGGGTCGTGTCGCGCAGGTTCACCACGACTTCGCGCAGTTGAGAGGCGGCTGTCAACCGCCACAGCCCCGTACATTCCAGCCGTTGGTATTTGGTCAGCGCTGTCATCGGGCCTTCAGGTCTGCTGTCTGCGAAATGACCTTAGCGGAGGACCCACCCCGCCACAATCCGCCGCAACCAGACCGGCAACAGGCTGCCATATCGGCAAACCACCGGCACAGAGTCGCATTCAGACGCGCAAAGCCCGGAATTCGCAGGCCCTTTGGACAAAATGGCGGAGACCAAGATGACCGGTGGGCAGGCAACAGGTGACAGGACTTTGGCTGCGGCGGGGATGATCCTGATCTATGCCGCCATCATCGGCTTCACCGACAATTTCGTTCGGGTCATCGCCTCGGAGGCGGGGCTGTGGCAGTTTCATGCGACGCGGACGGTGATGGCCGTGGGGCTGCTGGTGCTGCTGGCACGGCCGCTGCACCTGCGGCTTGGAGCGCGCAACCTTCGGGCGGTGCTGGCGCGGTCTGCCATTCATGGCTGTGCGATGGTGATCTACTTCGGCGCGCTGGCCTTCCTGCCGGTGGCGCTGGTGGCGGCGGGGCTTTTCACCTCGCCGATATTCGTCCTTTTGATTGAACGGTTTGCCTATGGCGCCCAGATCGGCCCCTTCCGGGTCATGGCCGTGCTTCTGGGCTTTGTCGGGGTGATCCTTGTGCTGGGGCCAGAGGCGATGCAGGGCGCATCGCTGCCCGCGCTGCTGCCGGTGCTGGCAGGGGCACTTTATGCCTTGGGCAACATCGCCACACGTCGCTGGTGCCACGAGGAAAGTGCCGAGACGCTGCTCGCCGGCTTCTTTTTGGCACTTGGGCTGGCCGGCGCGCTTGGCATGGTGGTTCTGGCGCTGGCCCCGGTGCCGGTGCCCAGCGGCACGGCGGGCTTCCTGATGCGCGGCCCAGTCTGGCCGACGCAAGGCTTCTGGTTCTGGACCTTCATTCAGGCGGCAGGCTCTTTGCTTGGGGTGGGCCTGATGGTGCGGGCCTATCAGGTGGCGGATGCGACGCGGGTGTCTGTCTTCGAATATGCCATCCTGCCCGCCTCTGCCGCCTGGTCCTGGCTGATCTGGGGCGAGGTTCTGACCCCCATGGCCGTCGCCGGCATGGCGATGATCGTCGCTGCCGGAATCATGATCGCCCTTAGCGCTAAGGATGCGGGGCTTGCAAAACCAACTTGACGCGGCCCCACCAAAGCCTTTCCTGAATTGACAGAATTGCGCTGGAGAGTTTGATGCACGTCCCCATTGATGATGCCGGACGTCTGGCCATCCTGAACTATTAGGACCGGACCGAGCATGCGCTGTTAGAGTTCAAGAAACTGACCAGACAGAAAGACCTTCCAAAACCGGGACTTAAGGGCATATGAACTTGATGCGCGCGGCAGGCGTTCTTAGGAAGACAGCGGCCATGCTGGCGGCGGCGTCTCAGGCGCGGAAGAACCTCCGTGATCCTATCGCCAAGACCGACACGCTTGATCTGCATCGGCGGCCGATGGGCCAGACGATGGTGGAAATGGGCCGCTCGGGCTTTGCCTCGAACGAGAAGCAGCGGCATCTGCCGCCGCAGAGCCCCGGTTCCGATCCGCAGCAAACGGCTGCGCTTGGCGAAGGCGCGTAGCCTGATCGGGCCGCTGTTCACCCCCATCAACCGCTTTCTGTAAGGTCTGGCCAGTCCAGAGCCTGCCGACCTCGGCCTGATCGGCCCGCTGCATATCACCGACCAAAGTGGGGATGCCGAAACGGAATTGAAGCACACGGTATTGACCATGCTGTCACGGACGGCCGAATTGGCGAAGGCTTCGAGGCTTGCCGTGTCATTGATCCCGGATTTCCTGTTCGCCTCAATGAAGCGCCGTTCCAAATACATCTTCAGTTTCCACGCGGCAGGTGAATTCCCCGGCTTCGTGCATTTCCGCACGGCGAACCTTCCGGATTATATGATTATCGACGAGGGCGGCTATTCGGGCCGGTCGGGGATGCCTGACCGCAGCCTGTCGAGCCTGGATTTGCCGCCCTTGGACGAGGCCGAAGCGATTTGCGACCAGCTTTACCATGATGTTGTCCTTGGGAATGTCTCGAACGATGCGCAGCCAGCCACAACTGCTGCTGCGGTGCCGTTGCCCAAACGCGATGTCTTCGTCCGCAGGCAGGGCCCCCTGAACGATGCGCCGGGTTTGGTGCGGTTTGGGCCGAAAGCCGTACTACAACTTGTGATCGAGCGCTTCCGGGCAGCAGATATTGCGGTCAGGGTCAAGATGCACCCCAAGGTGACCAGCCCGAACCCGATCATCTGGCTGATCGGTCAGGCGGATTTCGGGTCGGTCATCATGCGCGAGGACAGCATCCACACGCTGGCCGCCGGGCCTGAGGCGATCATGAAGACCAATTCCTGCGTCGGCTCCGAGGTGATGATGCAGAAGAATCCGATTTATGGCTTTGGGGCCGGCGCTTACGATTCGATCGTGCAGCACATTGCGACCCGGGCGCGATTCCGTGGGTTTACAACGCCAATGCTGCCCGCCATGGCGCCCAGTTAATTGTTGCGCTTCATCGTCTGTAACCGTGCGACCGATCTGGTCAATCGGGCCGAGCCCGACCGGATGGATCAGAACTTGAAACACCGGGTGATCGACCCGATTCTGAAAGCGCGGGCTTAAGCCTCGCCCACCGCTTCGCGCCAATGCCTGCGGCAGAGGCTGACATAGGTTTCATTGCCACCGATCTGCACCTGCTCGCCCTGACGGAGCGCCGTGCCGTCGGGACCGCGACGGATGACCATGGTGGCCTTCTTGCCGCAGAAGCAGATCGTGCGGACCTCGCGCATTTCATCCGCCCAGGCCAGAAGGGCGGCGGAACCGGGAAAGAGGTTGCCCTGAAAATCGACCCGCAGCCCGTAGCACATGACCGGCACGCCCAGATCATCGACGGCGCAGGCCAGTTGCCAGACCTGTTCCTTGGACAGAAACTGCGCCTCGTCAATGAAGACGCAGGCCACTTTTCCCTTTGCAAACCGTGACTTGAGCTTATCGAACAGGTTTTCACCGGGGCCAAAGGTATCCGCTGGTTCGCCGATGCCGATGCGGCTGGCAATCCGCCCCTCTCCGGCGCGGTTGTCGAACTGGGCGGTGATCAGATAGGTCGCCATCCCGCCCTCGCGGTAGTTGTGCGAGGCTTGCAGAAGCAGGGTGGATTTCCCGGCATTCATCGTCGAGTAGTGAAAGTACAATTTGGCCATTGGGGTGATTTACCCAAAGCCCGGTCCTTTCGCAAGAAGCGCCAGCTTGGGAAGACGGGCCCGCCGAGGCTGGTTTGCGAGACTTAAGCCCGGCGGACCCCCACCCAAACTGGCCTTTCGGCCAGCACTCACAAAGCCCCCTACATCGGGACTTCTTTATACATGACAAAGTCTTGCCATGAGATTAATGGGAAAAACGGAGGGATTTTCCCTCAGGCAAAGCGGTTTGGAACGATGTCGCTGGAAACATATCTGAAAAAGCACACCGAGACTTTGGTGAAGGATGTCGGGATTGAAGCCGCGTGCGAATTGACCGGAAAATCGAAGGCGACGCTGGGGCGGTATTATTCCGAAGCCGAAGAGCATGATGACCGTTTCATGCCGATTGACGTGGTGGCCCAGCTTGAAGCCGCCTCGGGCTTTCCGCATGTCACGGCGGCGCTGGCGGATTTGCGTGGGATTACATTGTCTTACGATGGCACCAAGCGGAATGCCGGCACGGGTGGCGTCAATCATGACGTGGTGGCACTGGCGCAGCGCTTTGCGCAACTGATGTCGGAATACAATCAGGCAATTGGCGACGGAAAGATCTCGATCAACGAAGCCAAGAAGATGCTGCGCGAGACGCTGGCCATTCAGGAAGTGATTCTGGAGATGAAGCTTAATCTGGAGCAGGAGGTTAGCTAGGGGCCAGGTCTTCAGCAAGAGGCCGGGGCTTTCGCCCCGACCCTGTTGATTTAACGCGTCTTTTGCCGAGCGGGCGACTGGACGCCGCCGGTCTTGGAGGCAGTGCGGACCGGTTTGGCCACGGCCGGACCGGTCGGGCGCTGGCCCGGCTTGCCCTGGCCCTGCGGGCGCTGGCCCATCGGCTTGCCACCCGGACGACCGCCACGGCCACCTTGCGGCGGCTTCGGCGCTGCGGCTTGTTCCGAGACGGACCATGGCGCGCCGCCGATGACGGGGATCACCTTTTTCAGCAGCTTTTCAACGGCTTGCAACTCACCCATTTCCGCCGGTGCACAGAAGGCGATGGCGTTGCCCTCGGCCCCGGCGCGCGCGGTGCGGCCGATGCGGTGGACGTAGTTTTCCGGCACGTTGGGCATGTCGTAGTTGTAGACATGGCGGACGCCGGGAATGTCGATGCCACGGGCGGCGACGTCGGTTGCTACCAGCACGTCAAGGCTGCCTTCGCGGAACTCGGTCAGGGTGCGGTCGCGGTGGTTCTGGCTTTTGTTGCCGTGGATCGACGAGGCCTTGAAGCCCCAGGCCACCAGCAATTTGTAAAGCTTTTCAGCCCCATGCTTGGTGCGGCCGAAGACCAGGGCCTGCTCGCCCGGGTGTTTCAGCAGGTAGGATTCCAGCAGTTTGGCCTTGTCGCCGTTCGGGATGTAGTGGACCCCTTGCACGATCTTTTCCACGGGCTTGCCGGGGGGCGCGACTTGGACGCGGACGGGATTGCGCAGGTAGGTCTGGCTGATTTCCTCGATGTCATTGGGCATCGTGGCGGAGAACAGCATGGTCTGGCGATGCTGCGGGATGTATTTGGCGATCTTGCGCAGCGAATGGATGAAGCCCATGTCGAGCATGTGGTCAGCCTCGTCCAGCACCAGATAGCCGCAGGATTCCAGCGTCACCGCGCCACGTTCCAAGAGGTCGATCAGGCGGCCGGGGGTGGCGACCAGCACGTCAGAGCCCTTCAACAGGCGGTCGGCTTGACGGTTGATCGAGGCGCCGCCGACGACCATGGTCACCTTGACGGCGGTGCCCTTGGTGAAAGTCATAAAGTTTTCAGCGATTTGCGCGACGAGTTCGCGCGTCGGGGCCAGCACCAGAGCCCGCACATGGCGCGGTGCCGGGGGGTGGCCGATATCCAGGAGGCGGTGCAACAGCGGCAGGCCGAAGGCGGCGGTTTTGCCGGTGCCGGTCTGGGCCAGACCCATCAGGTCCGAGCCCTTCATGATATGCGGGATCGCCTGCGCCTGAATGGGCGTCGGCGTCGTCATGTTGGTCAGCTCAAGCGCTTTGAGGATTTTCGGCGAAAGGCCGAGGTCTGCGAAAGTGGTCATGGTTGGTCCATCAAACATAGGGACAATGCACCCTCGTCCGCGGAGGAATCCGCTGACCGTGCACATTGCAGGTACCCCTGCGTGATGGTGGGAACCGTTACCCGGGCCTTCAGGTGCTCACGCGGCACGGGCTTCGGATCAGGGGGAGATGGGGGTGATTTGGCTAAATGTCAAGCGCCGCATTCTGCGGTGCAGAATGGTGATGCAACGCATTTGAGGCGGATTCCGGCCCGATCAAAGGTAAATGGCTGAAAACGTTGAATTATGCTGTCTGGTTTGCGTCGGTTTCCCGTACGGCATCCGTATGGCATCTGTACCGACACGCGGGACGATGGTCCGTGGATTAACGCAACGTTCGGTCAAGCAAACTGTTCGACGATGAGTCGTTCCTCCAGCCCGTGGCCGGGGTCGAAGAGGATGCGGTGACGCACATTTGGTTCAGAACGGATCTCGACCGAGACAACATCGGTCACAGGGCGGGTATCCGCATCAGCCCGGACGGGGCGTTTGCCGGGATCAATCACCTCGAACCGCACGACGGCACCCTTGGGTAGCAGGGCACCCCGCCAGCGGCGCGGGCGGAAGGCGGCCACGGCGGTCAGGGCCAGCACATCGGCACCAATCGGCAGGATCGGGCCGTGGGCGGAGTAGTTGTAGGCGGTGGACCCTGCGGGGGTCGACAGCAGGCAGCCGTCGCAGACCAGTTCCGGCATCCGCTCTTTGCCATCGACCAGAATGCGCAGCTTGGCGGCCTGCGGGCCCATGCGCAGCAGCGACACTTCGTTGATCGCCAGAGCCTCTGTCACGGTGCCATCGGTGCCGACAGCGGTCATGGCGAGGGGGTTCAGCACGGCCTCTTCGGCGGCGGCGAGGCGTGCGGGCAAAGCCTCATTCGAATAGGTGTTCATCAGGAACCCCACGGTGCCACAGTTCATGCCGTAGACGGGCAGGCCGGTCCAATGCTCCTCATGGAGGGTTTGCAGCATGAAACCGTCACCGCCGAGCGCCACGATGACCGACGCCTTGTCCACCGCCGTCTGACCATAGAGCGCCGTCAGGCTGGCAAAAGCCTCTTGGGCGGCAGGCGCAGGGCTGGCGCGGAAGGCGATACGGTCAGTGGTCATCGGAACAGCGCGGAGATGGTCATGGTAGGCTCCCTGATATTGCGGTCACTCTTGGCAGGCTGGGCGGAGAACTCAAGCCCCGCTCTAACCCCGGACAGTGGTTTTGCATGGGTCGATTAAGTTTCCTATCGGAAACTTTTTTCGTCTGCGACCTGCAACCTGTCGCTTTCTGGCCTTCATGCGCCGCTGTTCCAAGGCTAGATACCGTCAACCCTTATGGAGAGCCCCATGACCAGCCACCGCGACGCCGGATTCTTCACCGAAACCCTCTCGACCCGCGACCCCGAGCTTTACGGTTCCATCGTCAGCGAACTGGGCCGCCAGCGCCACGAGATCGAGCTGATTGCATCGGAAAACATCGTCAGCCGTGCCGTGATGGAAGCGCAGGGTTCGGTGATGACGAACAAATATGCCGAAGGCTATCCGGGCAAGCGCTATTACGGTGGCTGCGAGTTCGTTGACGTGGCGGAGAATCTGGCGATTGCGCGGGCGTGCCAGCTGTTTGGCGTGACCTTTGCCAACGTGCAGCCGAACTCGGGGTCTCAGGCGAACCAGGGCGTGTTTCAGGCGCTGATCAAGCCCGGTGACACCATTCTGGGCATGAGCCTTGATGCCGGTGGGCACCTGACCCATGGCGCCAAGCCGAACCAGTCGGGCAAGTGGTTCAACGCGGTGCAATACGGCGTGCGCAGCCAGGACATGACCATCGATTATGAACAGATCGAGGCGCTGACCGCCGAGCACAAGCCCAAGATGATCATCGCGGGCGGCAGCGCCATTCCGCGCCATATCGACTTTGCCCGGATGCGGGCGATTGCGGATACGGTTGGCGCTTATCTGCTGGCCGATGTGGCGCACTTTGCCGGGCTGATCGCGGCGGGGCTGTACCCGAGCCCCTTCCCGCATGCCCATGTTGCGACCACGACCACCCACAAGACCCTGCGCGGCCCGCGTGGCGGCATGATCCTGACCAATGACGAGGCGATCGCCAAGAAGGTGAACTCGGCGATTTTCCCGGGCATTCAGGGTGGGCCCCTGATGCACGTGATCGCGGCCAAAGCTGTGGCCTTTGGCGAGGCGCTGCGCCCGGAGTTCAAGCTTTATCAGGCACAGGTCATCGCCAACGCGCAGGCACTGGCCGATGAACTGATGAAGGGCGGGCTGGACATCGTTTCGGGCGGGACCGATTGCCACCTGATGCTGGTTGATCTGCGGCCGGCGGGTGTGAAGGGCAATGCGACCGAAAAGGCTTTGGGCCGGGCACATATCACCTGCAACAAGAACGGCATTCCGTTTGATACGGAAAGCCCCACGGTGACCTCGGGCGTGCGTCTGGGCACGCCAGCGGGCACGACGCGCGGCTTTGCCGAGGCTGAGTTCCGCCAGATTGGCCAGTGGATCGTCGAAGTGGTTGACGGGTTGGCCGCCAATGGCGAAGAGGGCAATGCCGAGGTCGAAGCCGCGGTGAAAGCCAAGGTCGAGGCGCTGTGCCAGGCTTTCCCGATCTATCCGGGTCTGTGACCGGCGGATTGCACGCGTGCAATCGTGAGAGCGTAACGTAGAATCAAAGGGTTGGCGAAAATCGTCAACCCTTTTTTGACTTTTTTGCATATTCACACTGCGCAAATATCCCGGGGAGTGCGGGCGTGATGCGCGCCTTGAAAACCTTCCAGTGGAAGGTTTTCAGCGAAGAACCCGGCGGAATGCTTTGCGCGGATGGGCTCCCCCGCTGTTCGCGGCCGGGCCCATACTGTGTCAGACGGCAACCGGGTCAGACAAAACCGCGCCAGTACAGAACCACCACGACCAGAACCGCAACGGCCAGCAAGGCAAAGGCAATCCGTGCGGCGGCGTCCAAAAGCATGCCGCGCCGACGTTCGGCCTGATTGACGCTGTTGAGATGCCGCACGCAGAGGTCATAGGCCACGGCCACGGCCTCGTAGTCGATCTGCATCAGCAGTTTGGGGTTGTCGGCCATCTGGGTGGCCTGCACCAAAGCCTCGGCCGCGTCGCGGATCTTGCGGGGCAGCTTGGAGCCGGTGCGTTTGATCCGGACCTCCAACGTGGGGCCGGTGACCTTCAGGCGCTGTTCCAGCAGGGCCGAAACCCGGTCTGCCATTTGCTGAATGCTGACTTTGCTCATCGGTTCCTCGAAAGACCCGCCGCTGGTGTAGCCTTGGGATGCTGGAAGTTCAACGGATATGGTCGTGCAGGTGAATGCGAGGTAAAGGAAGGCCATGCTGAACACCATCCTTCATCCCGCCCGAGAGACGAAAGACAAGCCAACCTTGGTGATTGCGCATGGCCTGTTCGGGTCGGGGCGCAACTGGGGGGTGATTGCGCGCAATCTGGCTGTGCGGCGCGATGTGGTGGCGGTGGATATGCGCAACCATGGGGCCAGTTTCCGGGCGGACACGCAAAGCTATGCCGATATGGCGGGCGATCTGGCCGAGGTGCTGGACTCGGTCGGCGGCGGCGATCTGCTGGGTCATTCGATGGGTGGCAAGGCAGCGATGGTGCTGGCGCTGACCCATGGCGCAGTGCTGCGGCGGCTGGTCGTGGCCGATATTGCGCCGGTGGCCTATGGGCATGACCAGAGCCAGCATATCCGGGCGATGCGGGGGCTGGATTTGACCGGGCTTTCGTCGCGGATGGAGGCGGATCGGCGGTTGGCTGCGGTGATCGAGGACCCCAGTCTGCGGGCGTTTTTCCTGCAATCGCTGGACCTTAAGGCGCAGCCTCCGGTCTGGCGGCTTAATCTGGATGTGCTGGAGGCAGAAATGGCGGGGATCGTCGGCTGGCCGGGGACAGAGGGGCAATTTGACGGGCCGGTGCTGTTTCTGACCGGCTCGGAAAGCCATTATGTGCGGCCAGAGCATCGGGAGACGATCCGCGCCCTGTTCCCCGCCGCGCGTTTTGCCAAGCTGATTGGCGCGGGGCATTGGCTGCATGCGGACCGCCCGCGCGAGTTTGAAGAGACGGTCCGGGTGTTTCTGGACGCCTGAGGTCAGCCCGGTTTGCGCATCCGGTTGATCAACCCGTCTTTCAGGATGAAGTGGTGGTAAAGGGCCGCCGCGACGTGCAGGGCGATCACGATCCACAACAGCGCTTTCAGAATGCCGCCGTGCAGATCACCCAAGGCGGTGATGCCGCCGTAGAAGGTCAGCAGGCCGGTCACGGGAAGGGCAATCATCAGAACATAAAGCAGGATATGTCCGGCATCGCCCGCCAGTTTCAGCGCATGGCTTTCGCCAGCAGGGGCAGCCGGGACGCCTCGGGTGAAGCGCAGGGTCAGACGCCATGCCACAAGGGCCAACACCAGAACGCCCACGATGATATGCAACCATGCGCCCGTCGTGGTGGGCATCGGCCCGGTCTGGCGGATCTGGCGCCAGAGGGCGGTCATGTCGTCGCTGAAGATCAGGTTGAACAGGATCAGAACGCCAACAACCCAGTGCAGCGCGATCTGTGTCAGTGAAAAGCCTTTGACCATCGGTCCCTCCAAGGTGTTTTGGTGTTAACGACAGAAGTCGCCGGTTCCGTCGGCTTGGACAAGACTTTTTTCTGCCTTGCGGCGAGGATTGCGGGGCCGCAGCATCGGCCCCGCGCAAGTTCAGACTTTCAGGGCAAGTCCGCCCTGCGCCGAGGATTGCTCGGCCCGGTCCAGCATCCGCTGCAACATGGCGCCGCGGGCGAAATCCGGGTTCGCTCCGCCCTCGCCCCGGATAGCGGCGATGAAGCGTTCGTAGATCGTGCCCAGAACCGGGCAGTCGACGTCATGCCACGTGGCGGTTTCCATATCCGCCTCAAGACAGGCGCGGAGGGACGAGATGTTCCGCTCGTACAACACCTCAAGCCCGCCTTTGGTTCCGTACAGCCGCAGGCGCAGGTCGTTGTGGTGGCCGGTGGCGAAACGGGTGGCGGCGACGGTGCCAAGCGCGCCGTTGGCGAGGGTCAGTTGCATGGTGGCGCTGTCGTTGGCATCCAAGGGGTATTCGCCGATCTGATCGCCGGGGGCCTTGTGGAAGGTGGCCAGACGGGCCGAGATTTCATCGACGCCCTGCCCCGCGATGAAGGTCGCGAAGTCGAGGATATGGATGCCGACATCGCCCAGAACGCCCTTTGAGCCGTGCTTGGTCGACAAACGCCAGAGCCATTTGCTTTCCTTGTCCCAATGGCCCCAGGCCGGTTGGGTCAGCCAGGATTGCAGATAGGAGGCTTCAAAGTGGCGGACCTCGCCGATGGCACCCTCGCGCACCATTTTCGCAGCGTGCTGAAGGGCTGCCACGTTGCGATAGCTGAGGTTGACCATGTTGACGACGCCAGCTTTTTGCGCTGCCGCCGCCATCTCGTCCGCTTGCGCTTCGGAAGTGGCGAGGGGCTTTTCGCAGAGGATATGCTTGCCTGCCGCCAAGACCGGCATGGTGGTGGCATAGTGGGCGGCGTCAGGGGTCACGTTGGTGACGGCGTCAAAGTCTCCCCAGGCGATGGCCTCGCCAATCGAGGCGAAGCCATGCGGGATGTTGTGCTTGGCGTTGAACTCTTTGAGTTGGTCGGGGCGCGTGTCAATGCCAGCGACCAAGGTGACGCCGTCGATCTTGGCGAAATTTTCGGCATGGTTGTTGGCCATGCCGCCGGTGCCGAGGATCAGGATGCGGACGGGCTTCTTCATTACCGGAAACCCTCTTCGCCGGCGTGGTGCAGGCGGGGGCCGCGTTCGACCAACGGCTCCAAAGCGATATCAATCGAGGTGTTGGGTGCGGCATTGGGGTTGGCGATGCGCGGCATTGGGTTATGGGCCCATTTGACCGCGTTGGAGATTACCTTTTGCACGTTGGCATCGTGATAGGTCGGGTAGGTTTCATGGCCGGGGCGGAAGTAAAAGATATTACCCGCGCCGCGACGGTAGGTCAGGCCGGAGCGGAAGACCTCGCCGCCTTGGAACCAAGAGATGAACACGGTTTCAAGGGGTTCCGGCACACCGAAGGGCTCGCCATACATTTCCTCGGTTTCCAGTTCGAAATGGTCCGGCAGGCCTTGCGCGATGGGATGCTGGCGCGAGGTGACCCAGAGGCGCTCGCGCTCTCCGGCTTCGCGCCATGTCAGGTTGCAGGGCGCACCCATGAGGCGCTTGAAGGGCTTGGCGAAGTGAGCGGAGTGCAGGAAAATGATGCCCATGCCGCCCCAGACGGCGTCGGTGACACGTTCCACGATCTTGTCATCGACCTGACCGTGGGCCGCGTGGCCCCACCAAATCAGCACATCGGTTTCCGCCAGCTTTTCGACGGTCAGGCCATGTTCCGGTTCTTGCAGGGTGGCGGTGGTGGCTTTGAAGCCCGGGTCGGTGTTCAGGGCCGCCGCAATGGTGCCGTGCATGGTCAGGGGATAGACCTCTGCCACGACTTTGTTCTTCTGTTCATGGACGTTTTCGCCCCAGACGGTGACGCGGATGGTCATGGTTTCCTCTTTCTTTCAGGGCCTAGCCAAGGATGGCAAAGGCTTCGTGGGGGGCCAACGTGACGGGGCCGTTCAGCGCCGTGCGGGCCGTGTGGGTGGCGATCAGGCTTTCGCCTTGCAGGGTCAGATTGGGGTCAAGTGTGACGGGGTCCCCAGTGAAATTGGCGATGACGGCAAGGCACTGGCCTTGGTGCTTGCGCAGATATGCCACGACCTTGGGGTGATGTTCCATAAGCGGCGTGTAAGTGCCTTGCACGATGATCGGGTGGCCTTTGCGCAAGGCGGCAAGAGCCTTGTAGGTGGCGAAGACGCCATCTGGCTTGGCTTGGGCCTCGGAGGCGTTGATGGTGGTGTGGTTCGGGTTGACCTCGATCCAGGGCGTGCCGGTGGTGAAACCGGCCTCTGGTCCTGCGGTCCATTGCATCGGCGTGCGGGCGTTGTCGCGGCCGTTTTCGTTGGCGCCTTGGATGAAGGCGGCGGGGTCCATGCCTTGCGCGGTCTGGAGGGCGTAGAAGTTGAGGGTTTCGACATCGCGGAATTGCGAGATGGCGGAGAAGGCGGCGTTGGTCATGCCGATTTCCTCGCCTTGGTAGATGTAGGGCGTGCCTTTCATCAGGTGCAGGACGATCGCCAGCATCTTCGCCGAGTCTTCCGAGCCGTCGCCGTATTTGGAAACCGCCCGGGGGAGGTCGTGGTTGCCCCAGAAGAGAGAGTTCCAGCCGTCTTGTGCAGTGGCCGCTTGCCAGCGGTTGAAGACGCGCTTCAGGGCCACCAGATCAAAGGGCTTTGGGGCCCATTTGCCGATCACTGGGTCCCATTGCTGGCTGACGTGTTCGAACTGGAAGACCATGGACAACTCGCCCGCGTCGCGGCCGGAGTAGAGGAGGGCTCCGGCGGGGGTGGCGCTCCATGCCTCGCCGACGGTCACCACGTTGCGGCCTTTCAAGGTGGCCTCGTGCATCTCGCGGATGAAGGGGTGCAGGTCGGGGGCGTCGGCGAAGATCTGGGCGTCGGGGTCTTTGCCGATCAGGTCGATCACGTCCATCCGGAAGCCCGCGATGCCACGGTCGAGCCACCAGTTCATCATCTGATAGATCGCCCGCCGCAAAGACGGGTTTTGCCAGTTGAGGTCAGGCTGCTTCTTGTCGAAGAGATGCAGGTAGAACTGACCCGAGGCGCGGTCATATTCCCAGGCCGAGCCGCCGAAATAGCTTTGCTGGTCGTTTGGGGGGCCACCGTCAACCGGATCGCGCCAGATGTAGAAATCGCGGTAGGGCGCCTCGCGGCCCTGAAGCGCGGACCGGAACCAGGCGTGTTCGTCGGAGGAATGGTTGACCACCAGATCCATCACGATGCCGATGCCACGCTCCTTCGCCTCGGCGATCAGGCGGTCCATGTCGGAGAGGGTGCCGAATTCGGGGGCGATGTCCTGATAATCGGAAATGTCATAGCCGTTGTCGGCTTGCGGAGAGGAAAACACCGGGGAAAGCCAGATAAAGCCAATCCCAAGGTCCGCCAGATAGTCGAGTTTGCCAATGATGCCGGGGATGTCGCCGATGCCGTCGCCGTTCGAGCAGGCGAAGGAGCGGGGATAAATCTGGTAGCCGGTGGCGGATTTCCACCAGTCGGGATCGGGGCTGTAGGGTGTCACGGGAAGCCCTTTCGGCAGGCCGAGGAGGGGGACGGGCGCCCCGAAAAGCGCCCGCACAGGTCAGTAGATCGGATTGCCGTTGGCGCCAAAGCGGTAGAGCATGCCAGCCTTCGGTTGCAGGTTGACGGTGGCATTCAAAGCGACCTTCAGCTTGCCGTCCTGACGGACGATCAGCGGCTCGGTCGAGCCGATCTCGACGAAGAGGTAGTTGTCAGAACCGAGATCCTCGGTGTGGATCACCTTGCCCTGCCATTTGCCGCCAGATTCCACGAGGTCGATGTGTTCGGAGCGTACGCCAAGGGTGGTGCAACCTTCTTCGGCGGCGAACTTGCCGGTCAGGAAGTTCATCTTCGGGCTGCCGATGAAGCCCGCCACGAACAGCGAATTGGGGCGTTCGTACAGTTCCGCCGGGGTGCCGACCTGCATCAGCAGGCCGTCGCGCAGCACGGCGATGCGGTCGGCGAGGGTCATCGCCTCGACCTGATCGTGGGTCACGTAGATCATCGTGACGTTCGACATCGAGTGGTGCAGCTTGGCGATTTCCAAACGGGTTTGGACGCGCAAGGCGGCATCAAGGTTCGACAGGGGTTCGTCAAACAGGAACACCCGCGGGTCGCGGACGATTGCGCGGCCGATGGCGACGCGCTGGCGCTGGCCGCCGGAGAGTTGCTTGGGCAGACGGTCCAGAAGGTGGTCGATCTGCAGCAGCTTGGCGGCGTCATTGACGCGCTTCTTCATCTCCTCGGGGCTGGCTTTCGCCAGTTTCATCCCGAAGGCCATGTTGTCGTAGACCGACATGTGGGGGTACAGCGCGTAGCTTTGGAACACCATTGCGATGCCGCGTTTGGAGGGGATCAGGTTGTTCACCCTTTCGCCGTCAAACATCATGTCGCCGGAGGTGATCTCTTCCAACCCCGAGATAAGCCGCAGAAGCGTGGATTTGCCGCAGCCCGAGGGGCCGACAAACACCATGAATTCGCCCTTGTCGATGGCAAGGTCGATGCCCTTGATGACATCCACCGCACCGTAGGACTTCTTGACGTTCTTGAGTTCAATCTTTGCCATGGTTTAACCCTTCACGCCGCCCGCGGTCAGACCCGCGACGATCTTGCGTTGGAATATGAGAACGAGGATGACCAGAGGCACGGTCACGATGACCGATGCCGCCATGATCGGGCCCCACGGGATTTCCTGCACCGAAGCGCCTGACAGCATGGCAATGGCCACGGGAGTCGTCCGCTGCGCTTCGGTCTGGGTGAATGTCAGCGCGAAGAGGAACTCGTTCCACGCCCCGATGAAGGCCAGAAGGCCGGTGGTAACCAAAGCAGGCCACATCAGCGGCAGGAAGACCTGACTGACAATGACCCAAGGGGTGGCGCCGTCGACAATGGCGGCCTCTTCGATTTCCACCGGGAGATCGCGCATGAAGGTGGTCAGGACCCAGACGGTGAAGGGCAAGGTAAAGATCGTGTAGGACAGGATCAGCGACCAAGGGGAGTTCAGAAGGCCGAGGTAGCGGATCAACTCGAACAGGCCGGCCAGAACGGCGATCTGCGGGAACATCGAGACGCCGAGGATGGTCATCAACAGCAGCCCCCTGCCCCGGAACCGGACCCGCGCCAAGGCATAGGCGGCGGTGACGGACAGGAACAGCGCGAAGGCGACAGTCGTGGAGGCGATGAAGACCGAATTGAGGATGGAGCGCGAGAAGGCGCGCTGACCCAGAACCGTCTGGTAGTTCGACAGGTCCCAAGACGCCGGCCAGAAGTGAACGACAAACAGTTCCGACCCGGTCGAGAACGAGGTAACGATGGCGTAGTAGAACGGGAAG
>CANBRQ010000015.1 GCA_947371955.1 Paracoccaceae bacterium
CTTCTCCGCATCAGTCCATTCCCGCCGCCGACCTTTGTCGACAACCGAGAGAACCTCAGTCTGTGATCTGAACTTAGGGTCATCCATAAGTTCAGCGTCTTAGCCGAAATCGCCCTAAGTCGTCAGACGGCCCTCGCCGTAGGAATACCATGGCACCAGCCAGCATCAGCATTTCAGAGCGGGCGTTGTTGACGACGGTCAATGGATGGGCCGCCCGCAACGCGCTTTCCTGTGAAAGATCGGGATCAAAGGCTGGCGCCGCTTCGTCACTGACAGAGGCAAGCTTGGGCACCGCGGCCCCCGGCGTAGCAAGGATCAGCCCGGTACGCTCCTTCGCGCCCTCGCGCAGGGCCAGGATCGGGAACATCCCAGAGCCCGGCAGATCAAGTTCGATGTCCAGCCGCTGCCCCATCGCCAGACCGAAGCGGCGGCCCTTCAACGCTGCTATGTTATGGCCATCCACGGCGATCAGGCGGGCATCCTCGACGCCGATGTCAATCCAGAACACAGTGGCAGCCGCGCCATTGATGATGCGCAGGTGGATGTGCCCGCCTGCCTCAACCCGCACCACTTCTGGGTCGGACAGGGTGCGGTCGTTGGTCAGATAGGCGTCAAAATTGTAGTCGTTCAGGTCCATGCCGGGCATCTTCATGCCAGACATGTCCATACTCTTCATATCGCCCATCTTCGAGGCGTCTGCCCCTGACATGTCCATGCCAGTCATGCCGCCCATAGCCGCGCCGCCCGTAATCTCTGCCATCACCTCCGCCGGCGATTTGAACGAGAAGTCGTGCAAAAGCATCACCACCTCTTGCCGGTCCGCCTTCAGATCGGCATCCGTCCGCACGATCAGCGGTGCGGCGAGCAGGTTCAGTTCCTGCAAGGGCACATGGGCATGCATCCAGTGGGTGCCGGGCTTAGCGGCAAAGTCATAGGAGCGGGACTCGCCGGGCTTCATCAGCGGCGCGGGCATCCCCGGCACGCCATCCTGCGCGTTGGGCGGTATCTGGCCGTGCCAGTGGATCAGGCTCTCCTCATCCAGCGCGTTGGTCAGGTTCACGGAAAAGCGTTGGCCCGGGTCAAGGATCAGGCCATTGCCGCCACTGCCGTTCACCAGCCCGTAAACGCTGGCCGCCTTGCCGTCGATCTCTAAACTGCGCCGGGTGGCCGTCAAGGCCAAGGGCGCGGTCTGTGCGAAAGCGAGGCGCGGAAGCGCCACAACGGCAGCGCTGGCCGCAAGGAAGTGGCGGCGCGACAAGGGGCGGGGGGTGTTGGGGGCGCTGATCATACGCCAGACCTAGGCTGCTGCCCCTTGGTGTTCAAGTGTCGCGATGTCTCACCCTTTGGCCGCCAGCGAGGCCGCGCGCAAGGTGCTGATCCTTTGGCGTGGGGCAATGGCTTCGGCGGCAATTGCAAGGTTCAGGACGGCTCCGATGCCCGCCTCGGTAGAGGCCACGGCGCGCTGGAAAGCGGGGATGAACTCCTCGGTCGTCTCGACCCGTTCGGCATGGAAGCCATAGGCGCGGGCCACGGCGGCGAAGTCTGGGTTGACCATGGTGGTGCCGAAGACACGGGCGGGATAATGCCGTTCCTGGTGTGCGCGGATCGTGCCATAGATGCCATTGTCGAGGATCAGGATGATCGGGGCGGCCCCATGCTGCATGGCGGTAGCGAGCTCCTGACAGTTCATCTGAAAATCCCCATCCCCGGCAAAGCACAAGGCCATCCGGTCGGGGGCTGCAATCTTGGCGGCAATCGCTGCAGGCACGCCATAGCCCATGGCGCCGGATTGCGGCGCCAGAAGCCGCATCTTGGGGCCATAGTGCAGGTGGCGGCTGGGCCAAGCGGCGAAGTTTCCAGCGCCATTGGTCAGGATCACATCCTCGGGCAGGTTCTGGTCGAGCCAGGCCATGACTGCGGCCATATCGACCGGAGAGGGCTGTGCAGGGGCAACGAAAGCTTTTTCATACCCCGCCCGGGCCTTTGCGCGCCACTCGGCCCATGGACCCGAAATAGGCTCCAAACATGCGGAAAACGCATTCGGGCCAGCCTGTATTGGCAAGGCGGCAATATAGATCTTGCCGAGTTCATCGGTAGAGGGATGCACGTGGATCAGCGTCTGCGCGGGCAGCGGGACGGACAGCAGGGTATAGGCCCCTGTCGTCATCTCATCCATCCGCAGGTTGACGGCGAGGATCACATCGGCAGCCTTGATCAGGTCTGCTACATGCGGCCACATGCCAACGCCTGCCTCGCCCGCAAAGACGGGGGAGTGGTTGTCGATGGCATCCTGACAGCGAAAGGCGGTGACGACCGGAATGTCGGAGCCTTCAGCGAAGGACTGCACCGCGGCTTTGCCTTCACTGGTCCAGCCGGTGCCACCGGTCAGGATCAGGGGGCGCTGGGCGTTGCAGAGCAGCATCAGCGCCTCGGCCAAGGCTTCAACGTCCGGTGCGGCGCCGGAGATGGCGCGCAGAGGGGCCATCAAGGACGCGGCATCGGACAGATCAGACAACATGTCTTCCGGCAGGGAAATCACCACCGGGCCCGGGCGGCCCGAGATGGCGGTTTTCCACGCGCGGGCGAGGTGTTCTGGGATGCGGGCGGTGTCGGTGATCTCGACCACGTATTTCGCGATGGACCCAAAGACGGCGCGATAGTCGACCTCCTGGAAGCTTTCGCGCTCGCGGTCGGACTTTGCGATCTGGCCGACGAACAGAAGCATCGGCGTTGAATCCTGCATCGCGGTATGCACGCCGATCATCGCGTTAGAGGCACCGGGGCCGCGTGTGACCATGCAGATGCCGGGCTCTCCGGTCAGTTTGCCGTACGCGGCGGCCATGAAGCTTGCGCCGCCTTCATTCCGGCAGAGGATGTAATCAAACTGTCCGGCGGTGTCGTGCATGGCATCCAGGACGGCGAGATAACTTTCGCCCGGCACGCCGAAGGCTTTCTTTGCCCCCAAAGCCACCAGAGATTGCACCAGAATTTGTCCGCCGTTCCGCATAGAAACCTCCAATTTGCGGGGCGATCATGCGGCGGCGTTCTGGCGGTGTACAGGCACGAAAAGGCCGGGGCAATCGCTTGCCCCGGCCAGAATGCCGCGTGAAGCTTACATCTTGCCCCAGACCTTGGCATAGGCTTCGCGGTAGCCATTGCCCGGGTCGAAGGTGTTCTTGTCGCCGCCATCGAAGGCCACGTTGTCTTTGGTGACGACGTGCAGCGGAGAGGTGTAGCCCGACCATGGCGCCTTGTTCAGCGCGCGGTTCAGCTCGTCCACCAGCTGCCAGCCTTGCAGGTTCAAGGGTTCCGCCACCGTTACAGCCTGATACTGGCCGGAACGGATGCGCTGGTAAGCGGATTCCGAACCGTCGCCAGCGGCAACCGCCTTCGGAGCGCCGTCGCCAGCGATTCCGGCAGCGGCAAGGGCAGGGCCCATGAAGTCAAAGTAGATGTCGTTGATGGCCAGAGCATGGGTCCACTTGGCGCCATACTTCTGCAGCAGCGAGGTCGTCAGCGGACCCATCCGGTTCGAGGTGTCGGCGATCGGCGTGTCGACATATTCCAGAACGGTGCCGCCCAGTTCTTCGATCGTTGCCTTGATCTTGTCGGCCTTGGCGATGGCGATGGCATAGGTCGAGTCGGTGAAGATCACCACGCCCGGCGCGCCGTTGGCGTCAACAAACGCCCACTTGGCAGCAGCGGCGGACACTTCCATCGGGTCGGTCGAGACGTTGGCGAAAACGCCGCTCTTGTCATCCGGGCCGATGACCGGGCCAGCGTGCCACGAGACCATGGGAATACCAGCGGCCTTGGCTTGATCCAGCGACGCCTGCTGTTCGACAGCGTCAAATCCGGTGATGACAATTCCATCGGGCTTCAGCGCCAGCGCCTGACCGAAGATGGCGGCGCGGTTCTGCACCGAGCCCGCGCCATCCAGCGCCGTCACGGTCCAACCGATCTTGGCCGCAGCCTCGGTGATACCGTTCACGACGCCAAGGATGCCGCCGTTCTTCATGTCAGCCGCCAGAACGACGACCTTTTTGCCTTCGGCGGCTTTCGGGCCATCCGTCGGGCCGTCCCAGGTAGTGACTTTGGTGCCGTATTTCTCGACATAGGCCTTGGCGTCGCTGATGGCGTCGGCAAATGCCGGAACCGCTGCGACAAGGGCCAGAAGCGAGACGGTAAAGGTTCTTCTGTTCAGCATGGTGTCCTCCCGTGGATTGCTGAGTTATTTAGACTTCGCGCCTTTCTTGCGTTGCGCGTAGCCGGCGATGCCGATGGCGATCAGCAATGTTGAGCCGTTGAACATAGGCTCGACCCAGAAGCTGCCACCGAATTGTTGAATGCCTGAGATGCCGATGGCGAGGATCATCACGCCAACGATGGTGCCCCAGACGTTGACCCGTCCGGGTTTGATGGTGGTGGAGCCGAGGAAGGCGCCGACGAGGGCGGGCAGCAGGAACTCAAGGCCCACCGAGGCTTGGCCGATGCGCAGCTTGGAGGCCAGCAGGACCCCGGCGAGTGCCGTCATGGTGCCTGATGTCACGAACGCACCGATGACGAATTTGCGCGTCGGGATGCCATTGAGTTCAGCGGCCCGCTGATTTGCCCCGATGGCGTAAAGGTAGCGGCCAATCGGCGTGTATTCCAGGATGATCCACAGCGCGAAGGTGATGACCACGACATAGTAGGCCGTGATCGGCAGGCCGAAGATGAAGGTACCCGACAGTTTGTAAAACCCGTCCGGCAGTTGGCCGACCATCTGTCGCCCGCCCGTATGCCACAGGGCCAAAGCGTACAGGATTGTCCCGGTGCCCAAGGTGGCGATGAAACTGTCGATCCGGGCGACCTCGACCAAGATGCCATTCAGGATGCCGGTGATGACGCCCAAGGCCAGTACGATCAGCACGACGATGGGCCAAGGGATGCCGAACATCGTTTGCAGGCTGATGGCGAGGATGTGCCACAGCACGATGCCATAGCCCACCGTCAGGTCTATCCGCCCCGCCACCATCGGCACCATCGCGGCCAAGGACAAGAGTGCGATGATCGCCTTGTCCGACAGGATCGCCCGCAGGTTCAGCAGGGTCGGGAAAGTGTCGGGCAAGAGCAGCGAGAACAGGATCAGCAGGAAGAACATCAGGATGACCAACCCATAGGTCGGCGCCAGCCGGATGATCTTTGCACCGGACGAAAGGCCCTTCAACTCGTCCTTGGTGGGCTCTACGGCGTGGGATTCTATTCCGGGCATGGCGACCTCAGGCTGCTTCACCGGCCGAAGCGGCCTGGATCAGGGATTCGGTGGACAGTTCAACGCCGGTCAGCTCCGCCACGGGAAGCCCGCGTGAAAAGACGATGGCGCGGTGACAGATGGCGGCGATTTCCTCGAAGTCGGTTGATACGACAAGGACGCCCATGCCAGAGGCGAGGGCCTGGTAAAGCAGGTGGTAGATCTCGGCTTTGGCACCCACATCGACCCCGGCTGTCGGGTCTTCAGTGATCAGCAGGCGACGGCCTGTATCCAGCCAGCGGCCCACAACGACCTTTTGCTGATTGCCGCCCGAAAGCGCCTCAATCGTCACGGTGGGGTCATTGGGCGATAGGCCGACACGCTTGCCGATGGCATGGGCCATCTGGTCCTCGCGCCGCGGGCCAAGGAACGAGAGCAGCTTGCGACCGGCAGCCGAGGGGTTGATGAAGGCGTTCTCTCGGATCGTCAGACCTGGGGCGACGCTCTCGCCCACGCGGTCTTTGGCCACCAACCCGATGCCAGACCGCATGGCGGATTGTGCGTTCGTCAAGTCGGGTGCTTTGCCGTCGAGCGCCACCGTTCCGGCATGGGGGATGACGCCGAACAGCGCTCGACCGATATCCTCATGCCCAGCTCCGCGCAGTCCCGCGAGGCCGAGAAGTTCGCCGCGCTTGATGTCGAAGCTGACCGGGCCGACATGCGGCGTCGCCAGACCCTCGACCCGAAGAATGGCCGGGCCCTCCTGAACGAAGGGCCGGTTGATCTCGCGTGCCTTGCGACCAACGATGAGCGAAACAAGCTCCTCGGGTGTCGTATGTTCGATCGGACGCATACCTACCATCTGCCCATCGCGCAGGACGGCCACCCGGTCAGCGATGCGGAAGATTTCATCCAGACGGTGCGAGACATAGATCATCCCCACCCCTTGCGTTTTCAGCGGTCGCAGAGCCGAAAACAGCCGCTCGACTTCATCGGCGGGAAGGCTGGCAGTGGGTTCGTCCAGCACCAGATAGTCACATTGGGCGGCCAAGGCGCGGGCGATGGCGACGAGGGATTTCTGCGTGCGCGACAGACTTTGGACGCGGGCAGTGGCGGGGAAATCTGCCTCGACCAATTTCAGGGCGCGGTCCGCCATGGCCTCGGTCGCGGGCCAGTCGATGCGGCGGCCCTTCTTGGCGTAGCCGAGGGAGAGGGCGATGTTCTCGGCCACCGACATCCACTCGATCAGGCCAAGGTCCTGGTGGATGAAGGCGACCTTTTGCCCACCCGAGCGACCGGCTTCATGGGCATAGGGTACACCGTCGATGAAGACCCCGCCCTGATCCGGCCGGTGAATGCCGCCGAGCACTTTGATGAGGGTGGATTTTCCGGCACCATTCTCGCCCAGTAGGGCCACGATCTCGCCGCGCGCAACCTTCAACGAGACGCCTTTCAGCGCATGCGTGCCGCCGAAGCTTTTCACCACGCGGTTGAAGAACAGGCCGTCGGCGGACGGTTGCATCAAAGGTCTCCTCCCCAGGAAACGATTTCCGGCTGCTTCTAAGGCAGTTTACCGGTAACGTAGCCAAGGTGGCTCCGAACAGACCGGGTTGTCAAGTGAAATAGTTATCGATAACAATTCGGTCGAAGAGGGTGGGATGGAACGCAAGGGCAAGGCCAATCTGGAGGACATCGCCAAGGTCACAGGCGTGTCGAAGATGACCGTCAGCCGCGTGCTGCGCGGTGGACAGGGCTTTTCCGATGAGACTCGCGACAGGGTGATCGCGGCGGCGGACCGGATGGGATATGTGCCCAACCGGCTGGCAGCGGCGTTCAACTCGGTTCAGGCGAGCACTTTGGTGGGGATCTGCGTGCCCCGCTTGACCTCGGGTCTGTTTGGCCATGTGCTGGATGGGGTGGACCGGGCGCTGACGCGGTTGGGCTATCAGGTGATGATCGGCTGCAACAACCACCAACCACTGGAGGAAGAGGCATGGTTGCGGCAGGTGGTGTCATGGCGACCCGCCGGGGTGATCCTGTCGGGGCGCAGTCATACGCCGGGGGCCGTGGAACTGTTGCACAATGCTGGGATGCCGGTGGTGGAAATCTGGGACCTCACGACCAGTCCGATCGACATGTCTGTCGGCTTTTCGCACTACGACTGCGGTGTGGAGGTTGGTCAGTTTCTGGTGCGAAAGGGCCGTCGCAGAGCCGGTTACGTGGGTGCTTCATCGCGCGCGGACGTGATGGGGCAGGCGCGGATGGAGGGATTCTCGGCGGCTTTGGTTTTGGCGGGGTATCCTTTGGTGGACAGGGAAGTGCTGCTGGACAGTCCGGGGTTCTATGCGGGCTATTACGGGCTGGAGACGTTGCTGGCCCGCCGCCCAGACTTGGATGTTGTCTATTTCCACAATGACGAAATGGCGATTGGCGGATTGGCCTATTGCCAGCAACGCGGCATCCGGGTGCCGGAGGATTTGGGGATTGTCGGCTGGGGCGGGATGGAGGCGGCCTCGGTCCTGCCGCGCCGGTTAACGACGACGGTGGTGCCAACCACGCTGATCGGCAAGCAGGCGGCGGAGGCCTTGGTTGCCCGGCTGAAGGGCGAGCCGGTGCAGGATGTGACAGTCATTGCCACCCGGTTGGTGCCCGGCGAGACGGGATAGACCCCGGCCCAAGCCGCCGGGGGTTTTGCACCCCCGGACCCCCGCAGGATATTTGAGCCAATATGAAATCAGGAAAAGGTAATCTGCGCCTTCATGGCTTGGCTGCGGTCTGAGGCGAGTTTGAAGGCATCCTCGGCGGCGGAGAGAGGGATGGTGTGGGTGATCAGCGGTTTGACGTCAATCAGGCCTTGTTGCATCAGCCTCACGCCCACGGCGAATTCTGGGTGGAAGCGGAAAGAGCCGCGCAGTTCCAGTTCTTTGGCGGTGATGGCTTGCACTGGCACGGTCATGTCGCCGCCGAGGCCGAGTTGCAGGATCACGCCACGCGGGCGTAGGGCGGCGATGCCGGAGGCGAGGGCAGGGGCGGCGCCGGAGCATTCGTAGAGTACGTCGAAATGGCCCTTGTCGGCATTGTATCGAGCCAAAGCCTCCGGGTCTTTGGCAGTGTTGATCACGCGGTCGGCGCCGACTTTGGCGGCGAGGGCTAGGGTGAAGTCGGAGAGATCAACCGCCACGATCTCAGCCGCGCCGGCGCGGCGCGCGGAAAGGATGGAGAGCACACCGATCGGGCCGCAGCCGGTGACTAGCACCCGCTTGCCCAACATGCCGCCTGCGCGGGTCGTGGCGTGGAGGGTCACGGCGAGGGGTTCACCCATCGCGGCCTCACCTGCGGAAAGGCCGGTGGCGTCAACGCATTGGCTGGCGTCGGCCACAAGGTACTCGCGGAAGGCACCCTGGATGTGCGGGAAGGGCATGGCGGACCCGTAAAACCGCATGTTCAGGCACTGATTGGGCAGGCCTTCGAGGCAATAGCGGCATGCGCCGCAGGGGCGGCTGGGCGAGACGGCGACGAGTTGGCCACGAGTGAAGCCGATGACGCCAGGGCCGATGGCATCGACATAGGCCGAGACTTCGTGGCCGAGGATCATCGGCTCCTTCAGGCGCACGGTTCCGAAGCCGCCGTGGTTGTAATAGTGCAGGTCAGAGCCGCAGACCCCTCCGGTGGCTAGACGCAGTCCGAGTTGGCCGGGACCGGGGGTTTCGGGCGAGTGGTCCTCGATCCGCAGGTCGTGGGCGGCGTGGATGACGATGCTTTTCATGTCAGATCACCGGGGTCAGCAGAGGTTGACCCGCGAAATGCGCCGCAAGGTTGTCGCGCATCAACTGGCCCATGGCCTTGCGCGTCTCGACCGTGCCGGAGGCGTGGTGGGGTTGCAGCAGTACATTGGGCAGGGACAGGAAGCGCGGGTTCAGATTGGGCTCGCCTTCAAACACATCGAGAGCGGCGCCACCAAGCGCGCCGGTTTCTAGAGCCTCGAGCAGCGCGGCCTCGTCGATGTTGGAGGCGCGCGAGATGTTGACCAGAAGGCCTTGCGGGCCGAGAGCGGCGAGGACCTTGGCGTTGACGATGTGGCGGGTTTCCGCATTGGCCAGTGCCGTGACGACCAGCACGTCGGAGCGGGCGGCGAGGGCCTCTGGATCTGCGATGTAGGTGTAGGGCACGTCTTTCGGGCTGCGGGCGGAATAGGCGATGTCCATGCCAAAGCCTTCGAGCCTGCGGCCCACTTCGACACCAATCCGGCCCAAACCGAGGATTCCGGCTTTCATGCCCGTCACGCGACGCTGCAAGGGGAAGCTGGATTTCGTCCAGTCGGCACGGGCATGCGTCTCGGCCTTCACGATGCCACGGGCAAGGGCTACTACCATGCCGACTGCCAGATCGGCGCAATCGTCGGTCAGAACATCTGGCGTGTTGGTGACATGGATGCCGCGCGCCTTGCAGGCGGCCAGATCCACCGCATCGTAGCCTACGCCATAGATCGAGATCAGTTCCAGATTGGGACAGGCGGCAATGATCGCGGCCGACGCCCCCACGCCGCCATTGGTGGCAATGGCGCGGATATCAGAGCCTATGCCGGCCAAAAACGCGGCTTTGTCGGGCGCGCTGTAGTAAGGATGCGTCGTGAAGGCAGCGTCCAGTGGGGTCTGGTCCCACTCTGGATAGGACCCCATTTGCAGCACATGCGGTTTTGGCATTCTGTTCCCTCGGTCAGGCCGCTTGACAGGCGTTGTTATCGATAACATAAACCGGGTAGGGCGGGCTGTCGAGAGCCAATAGGAGGGCACAATGAGCATCAAGCTGTTCGATCTGACCGGAAGGCGGGCATTGGTCACCGGGTCATCCCAGGGGATCGGCTTTGCGCTGGCCAAGGGGCTGGCGGCGGCGGGGGCAGAGGTTGTGCTGAACGGGCGCGATACGGCGAAACTTGCGATAGCGGCGACACAAATTCCCGGGGCGCAGGTTTTGGCGTTTGACGCGACCAAACATGACGAGGTGCGGACAGCCGTCGATGCATTCGAGGCGGAGGTGGGGCCGATCGACATCCTGATCAACAATGCCGGGATGCAGCATCGCTCTCCGCTCGAGGATTTTCCGGCTGAAGCTTTCGAGCGTCTGTTGCAAACCAATGTCGCATCCGTCTTTCATGTCGGTCAAGCGGTGGCGCGGCATATGATCGGGCGGAAACGGGGCAAGATCATCAATATCGCCTCGGTGCAGACGGCTTTGGCACGACCCTCGATCGCGCCCTATACGGCGACCAAGGGGGCGGTGGGGAACCTGACCAAAGGGATGGCGACGGATTGGGCGAAGTATGGGCTGAATTGCAATGCGATCGCACCTGGGTATTTTGATACGCCATTGAATGCTGCGTTGGTGGCGGACCCGACGTTTTCGGCCTGGCTTGAGAAGCGTACGCCAGCCGGCCGCTGGGGCAATGTCGAAGAACTGGTGGGGGCGGCGATCTTTCTGTCGTCTGATGCCGCGTCTTTCGTCAACGGGCATATCCTTTATGTCGATGGCGGGATCACCGCATCGCTATGAGTCTGCGAATGGTCGTCATGGGGGTGTCTGGCTGCGGGAAATCCTCGGTTGGGGAGGGACTATCGGCACGCTTGGGAATTCCTTACTACGATGGGGATGATCTGCACCCGGTGGAGAATGTTGCCAAGATGCGTGCCGGGGTGCCCTTGACGGATGTTGACCGGTGGCCGTGGCTTGACAGGGTGGCGCAGGTTTTGGCCGAGAACGCGCCGGTCATCGTGGGGTGTTCGGCCTTGAAACGGGTCTACCGCGACCGGATCAGGACCGCGGGGAAGGTTACGTTCGTGCATCTGGTGGGAAGCCGTGACCTGATCGCGGGACGGATGGCAGAGCGAAAAGGGCACTACATGCCGCTGACGCTGCTGGACAGCCAGTTCGCAGCCTTGGAGCCTCCGGGGCCGGAGGAGGCGGTTTCGGTGTCGATTGACCAGACTCTGCCGCAGATCGTCGATGAAATCCTGCGAAAAGTGTCTCTATGACGGCCCGCAGGCCGCCCACCATGGCCGATGTGGCGCGAGTCGCCGGGGTCTCGCCGATGACCGTCAGCCGGGCGTTCAAGCTGGATGCTTCGGTCAGTGCGGCGCGGCGCGAGGCGATTTTGGCGGTAGCGGAGGAGTTGGGTTATGTGTTCGACAGCACGGCGTCCAACCTGCGCTCGCAGAAGAGCGATTTCGTGGCGGTGACGGTGCCCTCGATCAACAATGCCAACTTTGCGGATACGGTCCGGGGCCTGACCGATGGGCTGAAGGCGCGCAGGCTGCAGATTTTGCTCGGCTCCACCGACTATGACATGGCCGAAGAAGAGCGGCTGGTGGAGCAGTTCTTGCGGCGGCGACCGGAGGCGATTGTCATCACCGGAGGCAAGCACAGTGACCGATGCCGACGGCTGCTGGCGGCTGCTGGCCTGCCGGTGGTTGAGACCTGGGATCTGCCTGAGGCGCCTATTGGCCATGTCGTAGGCTTTTCCAATGCGGCGGCGGTGCGCGGCATGGTGGATCATTTCGTGGGCAAGGGCCTGACCCGGATCGCCTTTCTGGGCGGTGATGTAGGGCAGGATACGCGAGGGGCGGACCGTCGCTTCGGATTCATCGCGGCCATGCAGGCGCATGGCTTGGCGGCGGACCGGCTGATTGCGGCGGGGCCGCCGCCGATTTCGATGCGGGAAGGGGCGGATGCCATGGCGCGGCTGCTGGCAACCATGCCGGATACGGAAGCTGTGATCTGCGTATCGGACCTGTCCGCCTTTGGCGCGCTGACCGAATGTCAAAGGCGCGGTGTGGCGGTGCCGGGGCGGATCAGCATTTCGGGTTTTGGGGATTATGAAATCGGAAGCGTCTCTGTTCCTGCACTTTCGACCATAAATCCCTTCCCGCGTCAGATCGGCGCCCGCACGGCGGCACTGATCCTTGATGTGCTGGACGGGCGTCAGACAACGCCCGCCTTTGTCGAGATAACCCCAGATCTGCTGATCCGGGAGAGTAGCGTCTAAACGTCCAGCCAACAGCCTTCTGCCGAGGAGCGTTGGATGCTTTCCACCAGCGACTGAATGCGCAGGCCTTTGCGGAAGTTGAACGGCTCGGGCGCGCCGGCGATGGCGTTCACATAGCCTGCAACCTCGATAGCCTTCAGGTCGTTGAAGCCGATCTGGTGGCCAGCAGCCACGCAGAACAGGCCATAGGGCGCGTGATCGGGACTTGCTTCGATCCTTCGGAAGCCTTGGCGGCCCTTGGCGTCGGTGGTGGAGAAATACTGCAACTCGTTGAAATGTTCCTGACTGAAGGCCAAGGCGCCCTTCGAGCCGTACACCTCGAAGTCATGCTGCATCTTGCGACCGGTCGAGATCCAGTTGCCCTCGATCGACCCGGTCGCTCCATTTTCAAAACGCAGAAAAGCGCGGCCCAGATCGTCAACCTGAACCGCCCTGCGACCACCTTTGCCATCGGGCCTTTCTGCGATCATGGTAACACAATCTCCCATCACGCGGGTGATGGGGCCGACCAGAAACTCTGCCGTCGCCAAGGCATGCGATCCGATGTCGGCCAGAGCACCACCTCCCGCAGGATTATGGCGGAAGGTGTAGGGGCCGTTGGCGTCCACCATATAGTCCTCGGCATGGATGCCGCGAAAGCCGCGGATTTCGCCCAGTTCTCCGGCCGCGATCATCTCGCGCGCAAGTCCGAACATCGGGTTGCAGAGGTAGTTGAAGCCGACTTGGGTCTTCACCCCGGCAGCCTCGGCGGCCGATGCCATTTCAAGCGCGTCGGAGGCCAAGGGTGCCAGCGGCTTTTCGCAATAGACGTGCTTGCCCGCGGCAATCGCCTCCAGCGACATGACCTTGTGCAGTGCATTTGGTGCAGTGATGGATACCATGTCGATGGATTTGTCGGCTATGATGTCGCGCCAGTCTGTGGTGTGACCGGCAAAGCCAAAGGCCCGTGCGGCGCGAGAGGCGATTTCCTCTGACACATCGGCAACCGTCACCAGTTCCAGATCATAGGGCAGGTCGAAGACCCGAGGCGCGCTGGCGAAGCCGAAGGCATGGGCCTTGCCCATGAAGCCGGTGCCGATCAGGCCGATGCGGAGTTTTGGTTTGGTCACGGAAGCCCCCTTTTGCTTTACCCCGCATTGGGAACAGCCGAAGGGCCTGCCCTGTCAAGCCGCCCAGCCCGCGACATGACGGTTATTCGTCATCGCCTTCCTCTGACTGGCCTAAGGCAACGTGGTAGGCTAGTGTCCGGCCATGTAAAATCGGGGTTGCGCGACATGAACCGGATGGATGGCAAGGTCTGTGTGGTCACAGGCGCAACGCAGGGTCTGGGCATGGCGATTGCCCGTCGGCTGGCGTCGTCTGGGGCAGCAGGGGTCGTGGTGACGGGGCGCAATCTGCGGCGCGGAGAGGCTGTAGCCAAGGCGCTGACGGCCGATTTCGGCGTGCAGGCGCGGTTCATCCGGGCCGATTTCGCCCGCGTCGATGACTGCCGCCACGCCATTGCGGAAACTGACCGGATGTTTGGCCGCATCGATGTGCTGGTGAACGCAGGTGCCTCGACCGACCGGGGCACGATCCTTGATACCTCGCCCGAACTGTTTGACCGCATCTTCAACACCAATGTGCGCGGCCCCTATTTCCTGATGCAGGAAGCGATCAAGCTGATGATCCGAGAGGGGACCGAGGGCGCCATCTGCAACATCGGCTCGATTTCCGCCCTATCGGGGCAGCCTTTCATCAACGCCTATTGCGCCTCGAAAGGGGCGCTGACGACGCTGACGGCGAACACCGCATTTTCGGTCATGTCCAACCGCATCCGGGTCAACCAGTTGAACGTCGGCTGGATGTCTTCGGACCACGAACGCGAGATGCAGGTGGCGCAGTCCGGCGATCCGGCGTGGGAGGCCAAGGCGGGCGCAAAGCTGCCCTTCGGTCGGCTGGTCGATCCGGAAGAGGCGGCGCGGGCAGTGAACTTTTTGGTGTCCGCTGATGCTGGCTTGATGACGGGGGCGATTGTGAATTTCGACCAATCGGTTTGGGGTGCGGTGGCGGGCGGGATGCCGGTGCCGGATGGCCCGATGCGGATTGGCTGAGCCCGGTCAGATTTACATTTGAGAATGTCACACTATCTTGGTTGGGCCCCAAATGGAAAAGGTCGCCATGACGTCACCCGCACCCAGCAGTTTCGCGCCTGACGGCCAACACGAGGCACTGCCCCGCGCGGTCGCCTTCCTGAAGGTTCTGGGCCATGAAGGCCGCCTTGAAATCCTGTGCTTTCTGATTGACGGAGAGCGCAGTGTGGGCGAGTTGATCGCAGCCACCGGGGCCTCTCAGCCAGCCGTGTCGCAGCAGTTGATGCGGCTGCGTGCCGAAGGGCTTGTCCGGACAGAGCGGCGTGGCAAGAACGTGCTTTACTCCATCGCGCGGCCTGAGATCGCCAAGATCGTCTCTGCCTTGCGGGATGCCTTCTGCGCTGTGCCGTAAGCCACTACCGGGCCGTACGCTTGGCCGCCTTCGCCGCATAGGCTTTCAGGGCCGCCTCGGCATCCGCCCACAAACCATCGGTCTTCTCGCGGATCAGGGTCGCCGCAGCCGGGACATCACCCGCACGGCAAAGGTCCTCGGCTTCGGCAAAATGCCGGTGCAGCGCTATGGTGCCGACCATGGCAGAAGCGCCAGCGCCTTCGTGGCATACAGCGACCAGGTTTGATGCGCCCTCTGGCTGACAAGCCAGACTAAGGCGCCTTTGCAGGTCGGCGAAGTCGGACAAGTAGCGATCAATCATCCGGGCAAGGCCTGGCGCTCCAAGGCCATCACGCAGGTCATCCAACCGCTCCAGATTGATCGCGCCAGAGGTTTCCAGCGTCTTGGACTGCGCTTCTGCCGGGTCTGCGGTCAGGATCGCCCGCAGGTCGCGCAGGCTGATCGGCTTGGTCAGGCAACCATCCATACCGGCCTCGCGGAACCGCTCCAGATCGGCGGGCAAAGAGTGGGCGGTTACCGCGATGATCCGGCTTTCCACAGAGGCTCCGTCCTTCCGGATCAACGAGGTTGCTGTCAGCCCATCCATGAGCGGCATCGAGATATCCATGAGGATCACGTCGAAATGGTGGGCGCGCGCCATCTCCATCCCCTTGCCGCCATCTTCGGCCAGCGAGACGCGGTGGCCCTGCTGCAACAGCATTTCCTCTAGCACGATGCGGTTGGTGGCGTTGTCTTCCACCACCAGCACGTCAAGCGTGTCTTTCTGGTCTGCAGCACCGCTGACTTGGGCCAACTCGACGTGCTGAACGGGAGCAATTTCAAGCGGCAGGCGCACCCAGAAGCAACTGCCCTCGCCCAAGTCGCTTTCGACACCCACTTCGCCACCCATCGCCCGGGCCAGCCGGCGCGAGATGGCAAGGCCCAGACCGGTACCTTGCCCGGTGCGACCGTAAGAGGGATCTACCATGACGAAATCGTCGAAGACCCGCTCTTGATCGGCCTCGGCGATGCCGATGCCGCTGTCGGTCACCCGGACCTCGATGATCGCGGTGGAACCGTGCCGTTCCTGCTCTTCGACCTCGACTGTAATGGAGCCTTCGTCGGTGAACTTGATGGCGTTCGACAGGAAGTTCTGGACGATCTGCCCGATGCGGAAGGCATCGCCATGCAGGCGCGGCAGATCGGACAGCACGTCCAATGTCAGTTTCGAGCCCGTTTCCGCCGCGACATGGCCGAGGGTGGACACGAAGTTCTGCAACATCTCGACCACGTCGAAGTCTTCCAGCGTCAACTGCATCTTGCCGGCCTCGATCTTGGAGATGTCGAGCACGTCATTGACGTGTCGCAGCAATTGGCGCGCAGATGAATCGGCAAGTTCAAGGAACCGCTTCTGCTTTTCTTCGACCGCCATGCCGCTGGCGATTTCCAATGCCGCCATCACGCCATTCAGCGGCGTGCGCATTTCATGGCTCATCACAGCCATGAAGTTGGTCTTGGCCTGTTCAGCGGCCAGCGCCTCATCCCGGGCCGCCAGAAGCGAGCGTTCCGAGGCAACCCGGTCAGAGATGTCGCGCAGGAAGGCGATGAAGATCATGCCGTCATCGGTGTTGTGGCTGGCTATGGCAAGTTCGACCGGGAATTCCTCGCCGCCCTTGCGCATGGCGGTCATCTGAAACCGGCCCGAGTTCACCACGCGGAAGCTGCCATAGCGCTTCATCCGCGCCATGCCGGCATCATGGCCGGGGCGCTGATTGGGCGGGATGATCAGGTCTGATAGCGTGGCACCAATCGCCTCGTCCTGCGTGTAGCCGAAGTTTTGCATGGCGGCGGCGTTGAAGTCGATGATGCGGCCATCCATCCCGGCGACGATGATCGCGTCCAGCGAGGTGCCCACGGTTGCTGCGATCCGTGAAGACAAGCGCGCGGTTTCGGCCGTCCGACGCTCTGCCAGGCGGTTCAGCCAGAGGACCAGCGCATTCATCAGGATCAGTGCTACCAGCACGATGCCCGCGGCCCAGGCCACCTGCCGCACCAGAGCCGTGAAGGCTGCGCGGCGCATGTCAGCCAGAGCTGCGTATTTGTCGATGATCTTCACCGACATGTCGCGCAGGTCTTCCCGCAACGCGGTTGCCTGATCGGCCATCGCGGGCAAAGAGGCGCGCAGCTCGTCATCATTGGCATCGATGACGGGCGTAGTGGCGGACAGGAAATCTTCCAGCCGCACGTTCATTGGCGCGACGACGTCTTGCAGACCAAGCTGGTCGAACATCTTGCCTTTGATGGCAGACTGGGCACGGCTGTAAAACAGATCGAATCGCTTGCGCAACTCGGTCAGTGGGCGGTCGGGCCGGTCTATGACAAGCTCGATTTCCGATTCGAACCGGACGGCGTCAAGTTCAAGCTGCGTGACGTTCCAGTGGATGTTGTCGACCGGTTCTTCCTGAAACGCCAGCAACTCGCCGCGAAGACGTACGCCCAGCACCAGAACCACGGCGACGGCGGCGGCTGCAAAAACCATTATCGCGGGCTGCAAAGCCCGCGCCAGGGCGGCCAAACGAGGTGTGCTCTTGGCCATGCTGTTGCCTCCGCCGTGGCGGATTACTCTCCGAATTCGATGCGGTCCAATTGCCAGATCGAGCGGGCATAGGCCACTTCGGTCCGGTAATCGGCGTTGGCATCATAGGGATAGACCAGCCAGACCGGACCCTTGTCGCGCAAGGACATCGGTTTGCCGTCCATCAGATAGGCCAGCAACGGGGCATCGTTGCCCACCTCGGCCAGCGGCATGGTGATCTTGTAGTCATTCAGCGCGGTCAGGGTGATGGTCTTGCCCGTAGCCCCGATGGCCGCGATGTAGTCTTTCAGCAGAACGCCCTGAAAAGTCGGTGTCCCGTCGGTCCAGGTGGTCGAGGTGGTGAACGATGTTTGCGGCAAGGCGGCCAGCTGGCCCTGATCCAAGGCCAGCGTCCCATCCTTGTTCGTCGCGCCAATCATGCCCGATGCTGTCAGCAAGACCTCGCCCTTCGGTGCCGCGAAGTCATCTGCCCAAACGGTCGAGGTTGCCAGAACCAGCGCTACACCAAGCGCCAAGCAGCCTTTTGCTATAGTACGAAACATCCAACCACCCTTTGCTCCTAAGCTTTTTCGCCCCAAGACCTATCATTCCGCCAGGTTTTCGTCCCAAGTTCATTCGGGGATCGTGTCTACCCCTTCGGATAGGTCAGTCAGAAGATCCCGGCTTGCTTGGCGATCATGGCGGCATGGGTGCGGTTCTTGGCATCGATCTTGCGGTAGAGCGTCTTGATGTGCAGCTTGACTGTCACTTCCTGCAGCTCCAGTTCCCGCGCGATTTCCTTGTTGGCCAGCCCGCGGCAGAGCAGATTCAGCACGTCCATCTCGCGCGGGGTCAGTTGTGCGCCTGCGACGGTCGTCTGCTGCTGATCCCGTTCGGTCATCATGCTGATCGGGGCATAAATCTCGCCTGCGGCCATGAAGCGTATGGCGGCCATCAAGGACTTGGTCGACATCGTCTTGGGCAGGAAGCCTGCGGCCCCTTCGGCCAAGGCCTGTTCCGCCACGCTGCGCGGGGCCGTGCCCGACAGGATTGCGACGGGTTTCGTGCCCTGCAGCTTCTTCATGGCTGCAAGTCCTGCCAGACCGTTCATGCCCGGCATCATGTAATCCAGCAAGACCAGATCAAACGGACCGTTCTTGAGCGCCACTTCGACCGAGGAGGGGAAATCAGAGGCCACAGCCACCTCGATATCCTCTTCCTTTCGCAGGAAGGCAGCGATCGTGTCCCGCACAAGCTCTTGATCATCAACCAGCAGAATTCTCACAGATACCTCATCACCAAGTCCGCCTTCCGTCACAGCTTAGCGGCTGTCACACCGAAAGATACATCCGATCGCGGCAGAACAGCAAGCCGACCCAGAGGGATGACCGACTGATGTGACGCTTATGCTTCGTCCGGGCCATCCCGTCAGTATTCAGCGGAAGCCGGCTTCCCGGGCGATGATGGTGGCCTGTGTTCTGTTTCGGGCATCGACCTTGGTGCAGATCGACTTGACGTGAACCTTCACCGTTGTCTCATGCACGCCCAAAGCCCTTGCGATTTCGCCATTGGTCAGGCCAAGGCAGATCTCTGGCGCAGCACAACCGTTTCGCGCTGTGACAGCATCGGCAAGGCGGCTGAGGGTGCTGTGTTCTGCATCTTCAGGATGATGTCCGGCGGCGCGTACTTCTCTCTGGCAAGGATCAGCAGCAGCGCCTGGATCATGGCATTGGTCGTCATCGACTTGGGCAGATAACCAGAGGCGCCGGACGCGAAAACCTGTTCGACCATCGCAGGCGGCATGTTGCCCGAGATGATGGCGACCGGTTTGCCCTGTTGCCGCGAGACCATGTCGCAAAGACCACTAAGCCCGGACATGCCGGGCATCTGATAATCAAGCAGCACCAGATGGGATGGCCCGTTGTCGTCGACCGCCGCCAAAGCCGCTGGCAGATCGTGAACTGCGTCGACCAGAAAGCCCGTCGCATTCCGGATGAAACCGGCTATCGCGTCCCGGACAAGCTCTTGGTCGTCGGCAAGCAGAATATGCATCTGTCTTCTCTTTGGCGGAACATCCCGGCCATCCGCTGGTCGGGATCGAGTCCCGGGCCAATGCCCGGGCATAACGGTCTGAATCAGGCGAAGTGGTCGAAGCGCGGGCCAATCCCCAAGGTCTCTGCCGTGACAATGGCATCCGGGTCGATATGGGTCAGGATGATCTTGTCCGATGTGCCCCACTGGACCCACAAGTTGGCGCCGTGGTGCGAGATCTTGACCTCGGCGGCGTTGACGCCGTCGATCACGATCTGGTCCATGCCCAGAACGAATTCCTTGACCCGGTCGGTGCCTGTACCGGTGGCGAAGACGAAATGGTCATGTCCGGCACCGCCCAGCAAAAGGTCATTGCCCGCCTCGCCATACAGCACATCGCCGTCCGCGCCCGCTTCAAGACTGTCAGCTCCGGCGCCGCCGTACAGGGAATCCGACCCGTCGCCGCCGTAAACCTTGTCCGCCCCTTCGTCGCCGTAGAGCTTGTCATTGCCTGCCCCGCCGAAGATCAGGTCATTGCCCAGGCCGCCGTTGATCACGTCCTTGCCGCCGTTGCCCCAAAGCTGATCGTAGCCGGCAAAGCCCTTGATCTGGTTGTCAACCTCGTTGCCGACGATCTTGTTGGCCAGGCCGTTGCCGGTGCCGTCCTGCGCCAGCGCGCCTTCCTTCAGCCAAAGCTCCTCGACATTGGCGCCCAGCGTCAGGCTCAGGGTCGAGATGACCTTGTCATAGCCGCCATTGGCCGCCTCGATCACAACATCCGATGCACTGTCGACATAGATGACGTCATTGCCCGCGCCGCCATCCATCCGGTCATCGCCCGTGCCGCCGTCGAGCACGTCATTGCCCTCGCCGCCATACAGAAGATCGTCGCCAGCATCGGCCCGCACGAAATCATCGCCGCTGCCGCCATAGACGTCGTCGTGGCCAAGCCCTGCAGCAATCTTGTCATTGCCAGCATAGCCGAAGATGACCTCTGACGCGCCATCCGTGCCGTCGATCTGGTTGCCCTGCGCATCGGAATAGCCGACGGCCATCGCGTCATTGCCGTCAGTGCCGTCCACCGGATCGGTTGCCAGCGTGATGTAGGCCGTATCCGTAACGCCAGCATCATCGGCGATCTGGTAGGTGAAGGTCACATGGTTTGACACTGCGGTCGCATCGACGCTGACTGTGCCGTCAAGGTTCAGAGCCATGACCTCGGCCGTGCCCAGCGTGATCGCGCTGCCCGCTGTCATCGCATGGCCGTTGATCTGGGTGACATGCACGCCGTTGCGGCCTGCCGAGGTATCGTTGGACAGAAGGTCATAGCTGATGTGCCCCTTGGCCGTCAGCACGATCACATCATCATGGGCAATCAGCGCCGACTGGACCGAATCCGCCACGATCAGCAGGTTCGAGTCATAGACCGCATCGCCCGCATCCGCGATCTTGATGATCAGCGAGTTGACACCCGTGGTCGAAACGGCGGCTTTCAGGGTTAGAACGACCGTGGCGCCGTCCATCTCGGTGTTGTAGCCGCCGGTCGCGTTGTTCAGGAACAGGTTCGGGTTCGACGTCGTGTTGATGTTGTCGATCGAAATGTCGCCGCCGCCCAGAGCCAGCTTGGCTTGCACCCCGTTCACCCAGATGCCGACGGCGTCTTTGAAACCGGTCTTCACCCATTCCAGATATTCTTCCGAGGAGAACACAAGCTGCATCGTCAACTCGGCCCCGGTCGAGGTGAAGTTCGTGGTTAGGAACGCGCCGTCATAGGTGTGCGTGCCTGCGATCTCATTCATTTGCGCATCCCCATTCACCCCGGCCGTATCAGTCGACCGGCTGGCGGACTGGTTGTTGGCCCCGTTGGCATTGGTGAAGTCGGTGGCACGGCCGGTTGACAGGATGATGCCAGAGTCAGAGGGCACCACGCCTGGGGAATAGGTGTAGCCCTGACTGTAGATGCCTTCAGATGCTGCGTCGCCCCGGTATGTGGCGGAGGTTACAACGATGCCTGCGCCCATCATGGCTTCCGCCAGTTGAAGCCCGGTGGCACCGGTCTGAATGGGGAGTTTGTGGTTTGGAACGGTCATGGAATTCGTCCGTGTAAAGTGTGTTGCAGGGTGTCAGTAAGCGCCGCGGCCCGAGAAGACGGCCTCGAAGGTCCTTGCCAGGATGATCAGAACGAGCCAAAGGCTGCCGGTGCGTGCGTAGCGGATGTCGAGTTCGACCATCTCGTCGAAGCCGATCTCGGCCCGGCCCGAAACTTGCCAGAGGCCGGTGATGCCCGGCAGAACCGACAGCCGCTGCAGGGCGCGGACCGGGTAGGCGGCCACTTCCGAGGGCAGCGCGGGGCGCGGGCCGACCAGCGACATGTCGCCTGCCAGCACGTTGAAGATCTGCGGCAGCTCGTCCAGCGACAGGCGGCGCAGCCAGCGGCCGACCGGGGTAATGCGCGGGTCGTTCTTCGACTTGAAGCAGATGCCTTCGCGATCCGAGGTGGCCAGCAGTTCGGCGCGGCGGGCTTCGGCGTCCATGAACATCGAACGGAAGTTGTAGATTGCAAAGGTCTCGCCATTCTTGCCAACGCGCTTTTGCGCGAACAGAACCGGGCCGGCAGAGGTCAGCTTCACAAGGACAGCGATGATCAGGAAGACCGGGGATAGCACTGCCAGAATGATCAGTCCCAAAGCCAGATCAAACGGACGCTTCCACCGCTGCGACGACGGCATGGCCGACAGAAGGGCGGGGTGAAATACGTTTTGGATGGTCTGCATTTTGTCAGTCCTCTGGAAGCGTTCCGGGCTTTTCCCGGGTCGGGGCTGTATAGGTCGTCACAAATTTGAAAGCTTTCTAACAAAGGGACAGAAGACCCTTCCGCATGGGGGCATCGCTATCCGAAGGGATAATGCATCCACTCAATTCGTATTGAACAACTGTATAATTGAAGCGGTCTGCGCCATGACCAGATTCTGAAACTCCATGAAAATGCATGGGATTCAAGCCTGAAGGGTCAAAATGAAAGCGCCACCACCGGTTTCGGTGATGGCGCTTTTGGTGATTCTGAAGTTGCTTTCGTCTTACAATCCGGGGTCGCCCGCCTTGGCCTCGCTGAAGGTCAGGACGCCTCCCTGCTGGGGAAGGCTGTCCAGTTTGGCGATCTGGCCCGCGATATTGGCCTTGCGATCCCGGGGCCGGACTTCCGCTACGGCCAGGTCCGAAACTGAAAGCAGCAGTTCGGTCGACACACTTTCCGCCATCGACCCGCACAGCAGGATGACCAACTCGTAGGGCGCTTTCACGCCGGACAGCGCGGCCCGTACCCGACCGATGCCGATTTCTGTGTCGGACATACCGCTTTTGTGACCAACAGGCAGAATGTCCAGATGGCCCGAGGTGCCATAGGGCAAGGGCGCAAAGTCCTTGCCCTCCAGCGCCTCGCGCCAGCCTTTGGCGTCGTGCTGGCCCAGTTTCTCGGTCAGGCTGCCATCCTTGGCATCGGCGTCGATCAGCAGGGTGCGGCAGCGGGCCTCGCCGAAGCTGGTCGCCAGCGATAGGGCCAAAACCTCCGGCGCGCCGGCATCCAGCCGGGCGATGGCGATGATCCGCGTGCTGTCCGGAAGCGGCGGCACCCGAAGGGGATGCAACTGCAAGGCATTGCGCAGACGGTCGGCATGGGCCTTTTCGCTTTTGCCGCGCGGAGCGATGGTTTTGATCGGCGCCAGATGGGCGAACCGCTTCAACGTGTCAGAGTAGTGGATGCGTCCGCTGATCAGCCCCAGAAACAGGCTGGCCGCCAAAGACAGGAATGCCCCGGCCCCGAAGCCAGCCGCCGCGCGCACCTTTGAACTGTCGGAAGCCGGCTTTTCGGCCACCACCGGAGGCGACATCAGCACCGAGTAGCCGGGCAGCGCCTTGCCAGCCTCTACCGTGATAACCTCTATCCCCTGCCGGGTTTCCTCCAGCAGCTTGGCCACGTTGTCAGCCTCGGTCTGCAGCGAATCCAGCTGGATCATCCGGTTGTTCAGATCACGTGCCTCGGCCTTGGCCGCTTCCAACTGCTGAGTGACCTTGTCCAGCAGGGCCTGAATCTCAGCCGTGCTGGTTTCGGCATTGGATTGCGTGGTGTCGGTCAGGGCGCCGGTCTGGCCCAGAACCTTGATTTGCTCGCGCCGGTCGGCCATCGACTGGTCGATGACCGCAAGTTCCTTCATCTTGTCCTGCACCTGCAGGGAATTGTCAGGATAACGGGTCTTCAGCGTCGACAGTTCCGCCTCGCGCTTGGCACGTTCGAAGTTCAGGTCCGCCAGGGCACGGTCCAGCAGGGTTGACCTCAGGATTTCCTGATTGGCCATATCCGCCGAAGAGGTCCCGCTTTTCGCCTTCATCGAGGCCAGAGTCCCCTCCACCTCGTCCTTGCGCGAGGCGATATCCTCGATCTTGGCCACCTTGTCGGCATGCGCCTTGCTGAGAGAGGCCACGCCATATTCGCCGCCCACCTCCAGCATGGCCGCCTGATTTTCCATCTGCCGCTTGACCAGCTGCTTTTCCCGCGCCTGCAATTCGGCCAGCCGCACGGCGCTGCTGCGCGCTTCGGTTTCGGCAAGAAGCGCCAGATAGGCATCCGCCACCGCTTGCAGCTTCTGCGCGGCAAAGGCGGCGCTTTTCGATTTGGTCGTCAGGGTGATCAGGCTGTCAGCGCGCTTCACATCAATCGAGCCGCCCAGATCCAGCGGAGTCATCTTGCCGACCTCTTCCGGAAAGGTCGCGGCAAGGCTTTGTGTCGCCCGCTCCATGATCGGCGGCGAGGCGATATAGCTGGTCTCGGCCTTTACATAGCTGTCGAAGGTTTTCAGCACGGAATCGTCGCCGGTCCGGTACAGGACATTGGCTTCCTGCGGATAGACCCGCACGATGGCCTGGCTTTCGTAGAGCTGGATGCCGCTCATGAAGCCCAGGGTGCCAAGCACCGGACCAAGCACGACCACACCAAGGCCCACGTGTTTCCAGCGCCCGCGCATGGCGCGGACGACTGAACTCATCGGGTTTTGTTCAGCGGGAAGCTGGGCCGGAGCAGAAACGAACCGGTCATAGTCGGACATATCCAGAGGGGACGCGCCAATATAGGCACTACCGAATGCAGTCATTTCAAGCGCACCCCCGTGGTGCGGTTGCCGGTGTCACGTTCCCAGACCAGTTGGGTGTCCGGTGTTTCGCGCTGCAACTGCCAGCGGACGATGCCCATGACAGCGATATAGATCACCATGCCCGGCCACAGATCCGGGCGGCGCAGAGCCTGTGACAGCATCGTGCCCACACTGTTTTCGGAAGCGGTCTGGCCGACCACGGCGCGCACGGCCCGCGCCCCCCGAAGTGACCGGCGGCGCAGACGGATCAGGGTGGCAAGGTCTTTCGGTGCGCGGGCAAAAAACCGGCTGCCGGACACGTAGGCCCGCTCTGTCGGGGCGAAGGCGCGGCGTACCCACTCGTCATCCGCTGTGACGCGCGGCAGGGGGAATATCCGCGCAGCACCTTGGGCCGACAGCGCGAACATGCCGCCGAACTTGCCCTTGGCGAAGTAGGAATTCAGCGCCCAGGCGTTGTAAAACGCCCGAACCGCCCAGGACGATCCGCCGACATCCGGCACCATCTGCCCGCAAGAAGCATGCGAGGTGCTATTGATCAGCGGGGTGATCAGGGCAAGAATGTCGTCCGCAGTGACCACAAGATCGGCATCGATACAGACCACGGGGATACCGGGCTCGGCGGATTTGTAGCCAAGGTTCATTGCATTGGCCTTGCCGCCCTCAGCCGTTTCGAGGACGAGGGCCGATGGGTTAGCCTTGCGGGCCACCTCGGCAGTGTCATCGGTGCAAGCGTTGGCGATCACGATCACCCGCAAATGCCCTTCGCTGGCCGCGCGAGACAGCCGGGTCAGCAGGGACGCGATCACATTCCCCTCGTTCCAGGCGGGGATCAGAACGGTAGCGAGGGGCGTCATGCTGCGGGCTCCTGCGGCGGGGTGGCGAAGATGAAGCTCTGAAGATTGGCGATGAGCTGAGCCGAGGCCGTGGCGGACCCGGCCTCGGCCGAAATCGGCCGTGCGAGAATGCGGTCGAGGGTAGGGCCAAGATCCTCGGCCTGATCCACGACCGTTACGTTGGGCAGGTCGGTCATTTCGGCAGCCGTGTCCAACTGGTGGTCATTGCGATGTTCGCCAAAGGCAGCCCGGCGTGGCATCAGAAGGATGGGCTTACCCAACTCGCTGGCCGACAGGATGCTGCCCATGCCGGCATGGACCACAATCACCCGCGCGGTTGCAAAGGCCGCGTTGAAGGCGGCGTGGTCGAGGTTCTCGGCGCAGTCCATATGGGGGAAGCGGGTGTCGGTACGGCCCGTCTGCGCTTTCACAGACACCTCCGGATGGGCGGCAGCCCAACTGTCCAGCGCGGCCAGCAGGCGGTCGAAGGGCAGTTGCGTTCCAACAGTTGCGAAGATCATCACAGCACCGACCCCCAGAATTCCGTCCCGCTTTGCCGCGCAACCTCGGGCCATTGCGAGATGACACGGTCCGCCAGGCCCCGGCACATCTGCGCCGTGACAGACAGTTGCCGCGCATTGGCGATGGAGTCGACAAACAGCGTGCGTGCGCCAAGCAACCGGGCGAAGCGTATGGCGAAATAGCCGCCCGCCGCCCCGGTCGAGACAACCACATCTGGCCGCACCCTCAGCATGATCACCAGAAGCCGCAGCGCCGCAAGCGCCAGCTTCAGCTTGGTGTCCTTGTTGGCATCCGGATAAACATGCACCGGAGCGGGGTGCACCACCGCTGCCGCAGAGGCATCGACGGTGGCATAGTGGACTTCAGCCCCGGCAAAGGCTGCACGCAGCCGAAGCAGTTGTACCCAATGGCCGCCGCCGGAAGCTACGGCCAGAATGCGGGGGGTCTTGTGTTGGTGGGTCATTGCCGGGAACTCGATTCATGGTGGCTTTGTCGAGTGCCAGTCATAGTGATTAGCTTCGGCCAACGGTTTGCCGCAGCCGGGTAAACCATTAGAACGATTGGAGAGAATCCTATCCGATGGGGTAGGGCTGCGCGGGTTGGCCGGCCAGTATGTCCTGATACAACGCCACCAACCGCGCGGCCTTGGTGGGCCAAAGCCCCTCGGAGGCCACCTTGGCGCGGGCGTTCTGGCCCAGTTGAGCAAGCCTCTGCGGCGCTGCCGCGCAGAGGCGGACGGAGGCCGCGATATCCTTGGCGAATTGGTCTGGCGTGGTCACCGGGATGCGAAAGCCACAGCTGTCGTCGACGATGTAATCCGGCCCGCCCCGTGCCGCGGTGACAATGGGCAGGGCGTTGCGCATCGCCTCGTACAGCACGCCGCCCGCCGGTTCGCGGAAGGACGGAAACAGGAAGACATCGTGGCTGCGGTACAGATCTTCGATGCTGGCGCGCGGCTGCTGGCCCAGAAAGGTCACACGGTCGGCCACGCCCAGCCGCTCCGCCTCGGCCTTGCAAAGGGCAATCTCCTCGCCCGCGCCGGCGCTGGTCAGGGTGACGCCGGGCAGGTCTTTCAGATGCGCCAACGCGCGCACGGCATCGCGCAGACCCTTGGTGCGTACCCCGCGGCCGACATGCAGCAGGCGCAGCTTGCCGTGTTGCAGGGCGGTGCGGTGCATCTCTGGAGCGTCGTCGATGCCCAGTTCCAGCATCGGCTCAAACCGTTGCAGGCGGATGGCACCCAGCACCTTTTCGACATGGGGCGCCACGCCGAGGATGCAGGCGGCATTGGCATAGCTGGCGCGTAAGCCGGGGTCCCAGCGGAAGCGGAAGGCATCCAGCGCCCGCAGGCGGGTGAAAAGGGGCGCCGATCCCGCCTCGGCCTTGAAACCCTCGGGCGTGTCCAAGGCGCCGCCCAAGGGTCCGATGATATAGGGAATGTCAAAGCGCCGCAGCGGAGAGGCATAGCGCGCCGCTTGCGGCATCAGCTGGTGAGTGATGTCAAAGCGCTCGCCCTTGGCCAGCGCAGCCTTGAGCCAGCCGGTGACCTTGAGGGCAAAGACTGGCCATGCCGGTTTCAGCATGGCGTTCAGCCGTTCGTGGCGACGGGCGAAGGCGGGTTCCGGCCAGGTAATGACCCGAGCGTCCGGCAGTTGATCCGCCAAGGCACGGCGGCCCTGGCGTTCGAAGGACAGCACGGTCAGATCGACCTTCGCGGCCAAAGCCTCGGCCCATTTGAAGGCGACATAGGCCTCGCCCACGTCGGTGCCGTCGACATTGGGGGCGATCAGCAGGACTTTCATGCGCGGGCGGCCTTGGGCTTGGGCCAGGCCTTGGCAAAGCCCGACACCACGTTGCGGAAATGCCTCGCCCGGTCCGCCGCGGCCTTCTTGCCGCCCAGGGCCAGCACTGACCATGCCACGCTGCGCGAGAGGTTGAAGACGGCCAGCAGCCCATAGCAGGCCAGCCCCGCCACCATGCCGCCATGCTTGCGGTGCAGCCGCACCGTGCCCTCGGTCAGCATGATGTCGCGCTTGTGGTTCAGGCTTTTCACCGAGCCACCACCGAAATGGGTGATTTCTCCGACGGGAGCAAAACGACTTTCCAGCCCGCATTGGCATAGCGGCGGCACCAGTCTGTTTCCTCGCCATAAAAGAAGAAGGCGTCATCCAGCAGACCCACCTGCCGCATCGCTGCCCGGCGCACGAACATGGCGCAGCCGGAAATCACCTCCACCGAGCGCTGATCCATCCGGTCCCAGCTTTCCATCCGGTAGACGTCGAACAGCGCGAACCGGGTCAGGCCCAGCATCTGGAACGTCAGGTTGCGCAGCGTCGGGAACTTGGTGGAGGAGACCTGCATGGACCCATCGCGGTTCAGGATGCGCGGCCCCATCACCGCGACATCCGGATTGCGGTCCAGCCACGTCACGGCATTGGGCAGGACCGAACCATGGACCAGCGTATCTGTGTTTAACAGCAGCATGTGCCGCCCTTTGGCCCGTGCCAGCGCCACATTGTTGGCGGCGGCAAAGCCGAGATTTCGGTCATTGGCTATGGCGATCACGGTGGGAAACTCGGCCGCCAGCATGGCCAGCGAGTCATCTGAGGAAGCGTTATCGACCACAAAGATCTCGGCGCTCAGCCGTCCTTGTCCGGCGAACACGGTATGCAGGCAATCGCGCAGCATGGAGCGGGTATTCCAGTTCACGATGACGATCGAAAGGTCCATAATGTTATCCTGTCAGAAAAGTCGGGAAACGGGCCCGATCGGGGCCGCTTTGCGGTGGAGGATTTTTCCTTTGGGTCGGCCAGCGGCCGTGGGCAATGGGGCATCGACCAGCCAGACTCCGGACCCGATCAGGAAGATGAAAAGCACGAACAGCGCGTTCCACAGATGCACGGTGGCCGCCGCCACAGAGATGCCGAACAGCGTGAAGGCCCAGGCATGGCGGGCATTGCGCAGGTCTGCGGCAGGCCCTTGCGCTGGCCCGCCTTCAGGATCAGCCAGACCAGCAGAACCACCAGCAAGACGAACGCGGGCAAGCCGTAGCGGCAGGCAACCACCAGCCAGAAATTGTCCATGCTGTCGGACATGTAGACGGGCCTGATCCAGTCCCCCAAGCCAATTCCGAACAGCGGATGCCGCCACACCTCGGCCGAGCCGAACTGGAAGATCAGGATACGGTTATAGCCCGACACCGCCGAGAAGGTCAGGTAGGTGACAAACACCTGAAACGGGTTGCGCGTCGACAGCGTGTCGATGCCGATGCAAATCAGCGCGAACAGCCCGGCGAGCATCTTCCAGCGCCCCTCGACCTTGCCCAGCACTCTTTGCCAGACCGCCACGAACAGTTGCAGGATCAGCACGGTATAGGGCCCGCCCGAGGCTGACAGGAAGGTCGCCATGATCACGCCCAGCACCTGCGTCATGCCTTTGAAGTTCAGCAGTTTGCGCTCGGCCATCACGAAATAGGCCATCGAGAAGGCTGCGGCGGAAAAGACGCCGTAAAGGATCGGATGGTCGAACGGCCCGAAGGCGCGGTTCAGCCCCATGCGTTTGTCAATATAGGGTGCCATCGGGCCACCGACGACCTTGACGATGCCATCGTGCAGGATGTGGATGCCGGTTACTTCCTCGGGCAGGGTAAACAGCACCATGACGCAGGTGGCGCCCACGAAGAACCGGGCGACGGCGTAGAAGTCTTCATAGCTGCGCGCATAGATACGGCCGACAAGGTAGGAGCCCAGAAACTCGATCACATAGATCCCACCCGACTGCGTGCCTTGCCCGATGCCGCCCCAGATCTCCAGCGCCAGAAAGCACCAGGCGGAATGCGCGATGGCCAGCCAGTCAAAGGCGTTGATCTTGCCGCGCTTACCCGAGATCAGAGCCTGCAGCATGGGGAACAGCGCGAACAGCAGCACGAAGCGGTAGACCGACAGCCGCAGCCCGGCAAGGTTGACCGAGACAGAAGTCGGCAACATCATCCCGAAGAAGAACAATGTCACGACCAAGGGCGCGCCAAGGAAGCGGCGCACCTTGATGTCTGGGATCGGCAGGGCCGTGCCGGTAAGAGTCATGGCTCAGGCCACCTTTGACCGCAGGGGCAGCGCTGGACGCTCGACATAGGACCAGCTGGCCCGGGCGATTGGCAGGGTGCAGACAATGGACAGCACGGCCAGTTCAATCGGCGTGACCCTCGGCAGCAAGGTGACAAGGGTCTGCGCCACGGGCCAGCCATAGATATAGACGCCATAGGAGATGTCTTCCTTCAGATCCAGCGCCGGGGTGCGAAAGGCGAGCAGCAGCACGCCATAGCAGAACGCTGCCGTCCCGATCACATCGCCCAAGGTGGTGCCGAAACCGAGGAATGCGGCCAGAATGGGCGGCAGCAGCAGGGCGGGGTGCAGGGCAATCGAAGTACGGAACCGCCAGGCCGTCATGCCAAGGGCAAATGCCAGAAACAGCGGGGCAAAGGTCGCCAACCGGCCCGGCGGGATCGGCGCAAAGACTGCCAAGCCGATGGCCAGCGCCAGCAGCGCCTCGGCCCCGACCGGAGAGCACAGCAGGCGCAGACGCACGGCGGCAAAGCAGATCAGATAGGCGGCCACCTCGTATTGCAGGCTCCAGAGCGGTCCGTTGACGGCATGGGGGTAGGGGTTGCTTGCATAGGCCCCGGTGATCTGATGCTCCAGCCCCACAAGGCTGAGGCCGCGCAGAATGTAACGGGCCGCTTCGATCGTGGGCGGTGTGGCGCCCGACAGGATGGCCAGACCCAGCGAGGCAACCAGCGCCACAGCCAGACCCGGCAGGATACGCCGCGCGCGGGCGGCCCAGAAGGCAGCGGCAGTCCGACGCTCGGCGCTTTGCACGATCAGGAAGCCGGAGAGGAAGAAGAACAGAACCACCGCCCAGCCGCCCAGCGAGTGTCCGGTCATGGCCTGCAGGGGCTCGGCGGTGCCGATGCCAAGGGCCAGGGGCCAGGGGCCAGGGGCCAGGCATGGCTGACGACCACCGAGATCGCGGCGATCAGGCGCAGCAGGTCAAGGTTGTTGCCCCGGCGCGATGCGATGGCGTCTGACAGGGTCACGCTTGCCCCCTGACCACAACCGGACGCCACAACTTGGCGCGGAGGATGCGCTTGGCCGTGCCAGCCAAAGATTGCAGCTTTTCCCGTGCTGGCAGACGCAGCCAAAGCGGCTGCAGCGACAGACCCCTTTCCTGCGGCACCTTCATACCGAAGGCGCGCATCTCCAGCCGTCGGCCAAAGACCGCGCCTTGGCTTGCCAGCAGGTTCGGTTGCGCCTTGGCGATCACATCGCGGTCGGTTGGCGTTGCCACCAATGCTCCCGCAGCAATCGCCGCCTCGATCAGGCGCAGACCCGCCGGGGTGCGGGCGATGATCAGCGACCGTCCCGCATCGACATTGCCTGCCGGAGGATTGTGCCAAGGATCGCCGACCGAGATATCGGCGAAAGCGCCCGTATGATCGGTGCAGATGCGGCAGCGCCAGCGGCGCTCCGATTGCAGGATACGGCCCCAGCCCTCGGCATACGGGATGCCGTCCGAGGTGACTTCACCCGCCTCGGTCATGTACTTCGCCTGCATAAGACCGGGCCAGCCATCACCGCGATAGCGCAGATCGGTCAGCTTGGCTTTCGCCGGCACGCCCAGACGGGCCAGAAGCTTGTCAGTCGCCACCAGATTTGGCGCCCCGGCGCAGAAAATCCCGATCGTCACGGCGAGCTTGTCGTCAATCCCGGCCTTCTTGACGGAAGCCACGTCACAGGGCTTGCCCACGAACACGACCTGCGTCTCGGAGGAAGCAATCGCGCCAATCGCCTCAGCCGCGCTGGCCTGGGCATAGCGCGAGCCAGCACCGCGCATCAGATCCTCGCGCGTCGTGCTGATGACGGCTTCGTTGAAGCGCGGCTCGTTCTGACGGGCACGGACATGCGCCACTCCACCGGCCACGCCCGATTGCAGGGCAAACAAGGCCAGGGCCGTGACCGCTCCGCCCGAGGAGCCGCGATGGCGGACAGCGTCATCGGCAGCATAGCCTTCCCAAGTGGCCAGAACTGGGCCCCAGATGGCGTCAATTGCATCCTTGCGGGGCAGGGTCGTGTAGTCGACGGCAACCCCGGCGCAAAGTTTCGCAGCAGCCTCGGCGGCCTTGCGGCCATCGGTGCCGGCGGCAACCACGGGGCGGCGGCCGTTGACCGGGTCGTCGACCATCTTGATGAAGTCCGGGAAGGCGCCAGCGCAGGCGCCACAGCCGGTGCAGAGGTTGCAGGCAACCGCTTTGGTGATCGGATCTTGGGTCACAGCACGGCCTCCTCGGAAATCGGTTTGAAGCTCAATTGCAGCAGGACATGGGCGCGCAGGGTGGCCAGCATCTCGCCCACCATCGCGGCCATCGCGACGGTCAGTAACGGCTCGCCCGTCGCGGCAAGGCCAATCGCGGGCAGCAGGGCCAAGGCCCGCCAGAAGTTGGCACGGGCCGGATCGCCGGTGCGGCCTGAGGCGACAGCCAGTTGCGAATGCGGCGTGCGCAGGATGCGGAAGGCCGCCGCCACGCCCAGCGCCAAAGCCAACGGGAACGAGGGGCGGAACTGCGCGCCATAGACCAAGGCGATGGCAATCGGGGCCAGCACAGCAAAGCCAAGGGCGAAGGTTGCCGCCAGCGCCATATGCACCTGCACTGCCGAGTTGACCACCGGACGCAGGGTGCCGTTGAGCAGCGCAACCCGCAGCCGAGGCGCCAGCAAGGATCCCGCCGCACGGCCCGTGATCTGCGCCGGCAGGCTCGCCAGTTGCAGGGCCACGCCGTAGATACCAACCTCGGCCCAGCCAAACCAGCCCGCTACGATCAGACGGTCCGCCTGAAAGGTCAGGAACATCAGGAAGGCGTTGACGACCAAGGGCGTGCCGAACTTGAAAGCACGGTTCAGGATCACGGCGTCGAAATGCATTGTCCAGCGGCGATGGGCTATCAGATGCGACAGCACAACCTGCGCTGCAGACTGAAAGATCAACGCCACCAGCATCGCCCGGTGATCCGGCACCAGATGCCCGATGAGCGGCAAGGACACCAGCATCACCAGAACCGAACCACCCTCGACCAGCGCCAGTGGTAGATAACGGAAGTTCCGCTCGGCCAGACGATAATCGAGGTTCAGGAAGGCGCGCATCAGCGGGATGACGGCCAGCGCCATGTACTCGCCAAGGCCCGCCCCGTCGGGCAGCAGCAAGGCCATCGGCACGGCCAAGGCCAGCAGCATCGCCGCCATCGCCAGCCCGCGCAGCAGGGCTGCACCCTGCAGGGCAGACATGAAACGCGGGTCATCGCCATCGTGTGAGGTCATCAGCAGGCGTTCCACGCCGATGTCGCTGATCATCTCTGTCAGGCGCAGGACCAGAACCAGCACCATAGCGCGGCCCAGTTCCTCGGGCCCCGTGGCCCAAGCCAGCACGACCGAGCGCAACAGGGCGCCGATCTCGGCCAGGAACGGCACCGACCATGCGAGGGCGCGTCCTTTGAAGCCAACCGACATCTCAGGTCCCGATCTGCGCGGCAATCGCGTCCATCTGCGCCTCGGCTCGCTGGCGCAGGCCGGCGACCAGTCCGGCCAACCGCACACGGGTTTCGTTGCGATGCGCGACCGAGATCAGCACGACCCGCGCCAAGGCCGCCGTATCCAGCAGGCGCAGATCGGCCACATGGTCGCCGATGCCGCATTGATCAAACACGCCCGCTGTCTTGTCGGAATAGCCCAGCCCCAGCGTCGGCGTACCCGAAGAAAACGCCCCAATCGTGGCATGCATCCGCGCCCCGGCAAACCAGTCCAGCCGGGCCAGAACCCATTTCAGCTCCATCGCGTTCGGGCGGCTTTCGATGATCTCGATCCGGTCGGCATATTCCGCCCCCAGCCGCGCCTTCAGATCGCGCGAGGCGGACAGATCGCTTTCCGGCGCGCCCTCGGCCTGATGCACATGCGGCACCAGCAGCAGGCGCATCGTCGGGTTCAGGTTCAGAACGGCGCGGCAGGTCACCTCCAACTGCCGGTCATGGCGGTCGGCCAGACGGAAGGTCTTTTGCGCGGCCAAAGGCGCCATCGACAACAGGCCCGAGACGTTGAGGCCGATAACCGGGAAATCGCGCGCGGCGGTCAGCCAGCCCAGAACCGTGTCCGACAGACCGGACTTGGGCGCTATCGGCGGTAGGGCCACGGCCATATCCAGCCCCAACCGATGCTTTTCCGGGTTGAAATCAGCACCCAGCATATCCTGCATGAACTTGTAGCTGCCCTTGTCGCGCAGCCAGACGGCATCGGCCGCCTTCAGGATGCCCACCGCTTCTGCCCGGCACCCGGCTGTGTTGAACGGCCCAAGCGTCTGCGGCAGCAGGATCAGTTTCTTGCCCGAATCCAGCGCCAGTTGCTTGGACAGACCCATGGTGCGGAAGCGCTTCGGTCCGTACAGATCGGTGAAGCTGTCGCCGCCCGACACGTCCAGAATGACCTTGCTGCGGGCGATCACCCGGGCCGAGGGCGAATGCATCCCCCATCCGCGCCAAAGCGCCCACGCCCACCAGATTTTCCGAACGCCAGTAGCGACGGGTATTGCTGAGGCCGATCAGGTCAACTTTGGCAAATCCCCAATCCACCTTCCTGTGGCCCTTGCCGTTGTCGGCCACAGCCACCGGCCCGATCTTGCGCGCGCTCAACCCGGCGACCGCAGACATGCACAGGGCGCTGACCCCTTGGTTTCCGGTATCCGGCGCGGCGTTCAGAATGGAGATCATGATCTTTTTCGGACTTTATGTTTGTGTTCGGGGCTGCACTACCAGTGCCGGACCTAAGTGTCCTAGGACAGGCGGGATAGAGTGCCGACCGATCGACGCATTCGACTGCCCACTGGGAGTAGAGGCTATACGCATGGGTAGGGTTCTTGGCTGGAAACGGGGTGCGGCGGTGCTTTTGCTGCTGGCCGCCTGCGTTCCGCAAGTGCCCTCAGACCTGCCGAAGATCGCCGGATCCGAGACTGCTGGCGTGGTGGAGCGAATCTCGGTCAACGCGCCACCAAACACCTTGGCTCATACGCCGCTGTGCGGCGGGGCCAAGCTGGCCACCAGCGTCAAATCCTCCAGCAAGGGCGGCTATGCGCCGCCTTCGGGTTATCTGGTGGGGCCAAGTGACAACTTGAAATTCAACATCTTCGGTGAGGCCGGCATGACCGACATCACCGCCCGTGTTGACGACGCCGGTTATGTGCAACTGCCGATGGTGGAACTGGTCAAGGTGTCGGGAAAGACCACACGCGACATTCAGGCCCAGTTGAAAGAGGCCTACAAGGCCAATCTGATCAACCCATGGGTCACTGTCGAACTGATCGAGGCGCAAAGTGCGCCGATGTATTTCCTGGGCGAGTTCAACCAGTCCGGCGTCAAGTACATGAGTGGTGCCACCGATATCCTGCAGGCCTTGGCCTTGGCAGGTGGCCTGTCGCCGGACGCCTATCTCCCCGGCGCTCGGCTGCTCCGCGACAACCATGTCTGCACGGTTGACCTCAACGCCCTGCTGCGCAACGGCGATTTCAGCCAGAACGTCTGGATCAAGCCTCGCGACGTGATCTTCGCCCCGCGCAAGCAGGATATGTCGGTCTATGTCATCGGCGCGGTCGGCTCTCCGCAGGCGGTGCCTTATGGTGCCGATGGGCGCACACTGTTGCAGGTTCTGTCCATGGCGGGCGGGCCGGTTTCCGGCGTGGCGCAACTGGGAGGCATTAGGATCGTGCGCAGCACCTCGCCCACCACGGGTGAGTTGATTGTCTTTGACGTCCGAAAGGCGCTGACAGGTCGCGGCCTTGATCTGCCGCTGGAGCCGGGGGATGTGGTCTTTGTTCCGTCGTCAGAACTGGGTGACTGGAACACCGCCGTGGCGCAGATCCTGCCCAGCCTGCAGCTGTTGGGCGGCATTCTGACTCCGATCAACCTGATCCAGAACCTCAACAGCAACTGATCCGCCAATTAATTGTAAAAGTTGAATAAAGGCCTACCGCGCGGACGTGATCCCGCTGGCTTGTCACCTTAATCAAGCCTTGATTGATGCCTGATAGTCGGGCCTTAGCGCAGGACCCTGTCGTTCTGCCAAACGTCCCTTTTCAGCATCCAGCAACCGAGGCTTCGATGAAACATATCCTGATTGACGACACGAGTCTGATCCCGCTTTCCCAAGAAAACCGCCCCGACCTGAGCCGCCTGCATGCGGATGTCGAAGGTGAGCATCATCATGGCGGCGGTGGCGATGACCATGTGGACGGCGGTGAAGGCGATGACAGCATGACCGGCGGGGGTGGCAATGACAGCATGGATGGCGGCGACGGGGACGACCATCTGCACGGCGGCGATGGCGATGATGACGTGCATGGTGGTTTCGGCAATGATCATGTCGACGGCGGCAGGGGCGATGACCACGTGTCGGGCGGCGACGGCGATGATGACATGTTCGGTGGCGACGGGGACGATGACCTTGGCGGCGATGCGGGCGACGATTCGCTCGACGGCGGCGACGGCAATGACAGCCTGTCCGGTGATTCCGGAAGCGACACGCTTCAGGGTGATGCCGGGAATGACCATATCGACAGCGGGGCCGGAAACGATGATCTGTCCGGCGGTGATGGCAGCGACAACCTGTCGGGCGGCGGCGGAGATGACGACCTGACCGGCGGTCTTGGGCAGGATTCGCTGATGGGTGGCCTTGGCAACGATGACCTCTATGGCGGCGATGGCGTCGACCATGTGAGCGGCGGCGCGGGCAACGACAGCCTTGACGGCGGTGCTGCGCGTGACGTGCTGCGTGGTGGTGCCGGCAGCGATGATCTGGATGGCGGGGACGGTAGTGATGCGCTGTCAGGTGGGCTTGGCGATGACGACATTACCGGCGGCGCCGGGGCAGACAAGCTGTCGGGTGGCGATGGCGCGGATACCTTCATCTTCACGTCGGCAGCCGACCTCGGTGCCGGTCGCCACGACGTTGTCACAGACTTCACGTCAGGACAGGACGTGCTGGATTTCACCGCCCTGAGCCTGACCTACATCGGGACGGATCCCTTCACCAACACCGCCAACGAGATGCATTTCGTCGACCACGCCCGCGGTGGCACGCTGGAGATCGACCTTGACGGCAATGGAACGGCCGATGTGGCGTTGATGCTGAAGGGTGTTCACGCCATTGATGCGGCTCTGGACCTGCTGCTCTAAGCTAAAAGCCCTGCATCCGAAGGGGTGCAGGGGGACTGCCACCATTGCACGGGGTCAGTTCGACCCTGCCCCCTGTATCTGCAGGGCCTGATTTGCGTTGGCCATCGTCGCTTGGCTGAGCTGTTGTGCGCCGACCGGCAAACCGAAGCCCCAGAACAGGCAAGACAGGAAATCCATCGGCAGCCCGAAGCCTGGGTTGGACAGGATCAGGACATAGGTACCCAGTCCGCCTGCGATCAGGGCGAAAACACCCCAGACCATGTAACTCATCCGGCCGATATCCACCGTAAGATCCTGGAAAGAGGCGGGCTTGTAGCTCGGGGCTTCCATGAAGGCTTCAAGGCCCGGGGTTGCCCTTGTGTCAAATGCGGACAGGATCACCGCAATTTCCTGCGTGGGCGTGCTGTCGGGCGGCGCGGCCTTGTCGGACAGCGCATCCAGCGCAGTTGAGGCGATCTTGGCAGCCTTCAGGTCATCGGCTGTTGGATTGGAGGGCATTTTGCGCCAAAGGGCCTCGAACCCCTGCGAGATCAGGATGTGCAGCCAAGCCAGCTTCTGGGTGCGCTCATCCAGATAGGTCTTGTAACCGTCCTCGATGACCTTTGGCGCGGCCTTGTAGGGATCGGGGACTTTGGCGGGCAACCAGCCCTTGCTGTCCAAAGCCTGTTCGGACAGATCACCCAGTACTTCTTGCAGCGCCTCGGCGGTCTTGCTGGCGCTGCCCGCAAGACTGGCCGGAGCGGTGGCAAGACGGGCGGCGAGCCCCTCGGCCCTTTCCCGCAGCCGGGCGACGGGAAGCAACATCTGGGCGCGGTTGATCCGGTTCTGCAGCCCCTTGTTGACGTAGATCGCAAGGCCCAGCCCCGCGAGGATCACCATGACCCCAAAGAATTGCAGCCCGGCCGAGGTGCCTGAAATTGACAGGGTCAATGTCTCGCCATCAAGCTTCTGGGCCGCACCAATCACCACGGTGCCGGTGAGCTTGCCCACGACAGTCTCGTCCCCCACAGGGCGCAACCACAGCCGCTTGACCGAGTTTGCGGGAATCGTCAGTCCCTCCGCGAGACAGGCGCCCGACGGCGTCTCGCACAGTTGCCAGCCCTTTTGCAGCATCGTATGGGTGGTCCCCTCGATCAGGGCGGCTTGCAGCAGGCGAACCCCGGTGGCGGCGATGCCCTGGACCGAGATGCCGATTTCAACCGATTGGCCCGGTCTGAGGCTGATCTCTCCCGTCGGAGCCTTGACCGACCAAGCGAAAGGGCTCGCGGTATGGCCGGTCAGATTGTAGGTCACCGCGTAGCTGCGCGATCCGAAGCGCAATGTCAGTACGCGCTTTTGCGCGGCAAGTTCGGTCGTCAACCCTTTGACCTCGGCCGTCAGTATCCAATGCCGGGCATTCGCGGTTGGGGCCAGTTCCGCTGCGGTGAAGGCAATGTCCAGTTGCGGCGGAGCGGGAGTGCCCGCATCGGCCAGATCGGTCAGCGGGGTTTGGGCGGTTGTGTCATCAATCCCTGACGCGTCCAGCAGCAGCGTCGTCCGGCCGGGTGCTGCGCCGGGTTCCACGACCATATCAGGCTCTGCAATTGCAAAGGTAACGTCCTGCGCCCGCGCCATGTTGCCACAGGCTGCGGCAAGAAGCACCGCGAAGGCCAGCGCGGTCGACGACCAGAAAGAGTGAACCTGCATCTTTACGTCCTGACTTGCTAAAAGAATTTGGGCGCATCCACCGGATACAATTCAAAGTGCATATAGTCCTTGGTGCCGTTCGCAGCCCCCAGCCAGCGTAGCGCGCCGCCGTTGTTCGCGACCAAGGCGGCGACCACTTCTGGCGGGAGATTGAAGAAGCCGAAGCGGGCGATCGTCTTGTCAGAGCCGGAGATCTCGGGCTTGGTGACCGGCTTTGCGCGGCGTTGCAGGTCGATGGCCTGCGTGCATAGCGTGACGATGGCGGTCTGTGCCGCCGCTGGAACGCCCTTGCTAGCCAGAAGCGTCTTGATGCTCTGCTTGTTCGGCGGCTGCTGGCGGCCGAATGCCACGATGGCATTCAGGTCTGCGGGGGCAAGCGCCGCCGCGGTCAGCCGTTGGAACGCCGTCCCAAGGGCAGCGGCAAGATTGGAATCGGTCTTGAAGGCGTCGACAAATGCCGCGCTTGCCTTCGACAGCGTCATGGTCGCGGGCAGCAAATCTGCGTAAGGCGCGGGCGTCCGCAGCTTGACGCTGTCGGCGCCGTAGATGTCCACGCCGGTCAGGTTCTGGATCAGGGCGCGCAGATCGTCCGGGATCTTGATGTTGGGGTTCAGCGCCGCATCCATATCGACCGCCCAGCCGAAGGAATGATTGCTTAGCTCGGTCGGCGAATTGACATTGGGCCGGATCGCAAAGCCACCGATGCCCTTGATCTGGTTCAGCTTGACCGAGGCGCCCACCGCCTCCAACCACTTTGCCGCCTCATCCAGCCGCTTCTTGAGGTCAGGATGTACCGGAGTCTTGAAGCTGGCCTTGGGAAAGCCTGCGGCCACCAGTAGTTTGTAATAGGCGTTGATGCGGGCAATGGCGGTCGCGGGGTCATCAGCGGCGCCGAATTTGCTGAAAAGTCGGGTGCGAAATGACACGAAACCCGCAAATCCGCCCTGAATGTTCTGCTGAACAAAGCTTGAAAGCTTGGCCCATTCCGAGTTCAGGTCCGGCCCCGGTGCTTCCAGATTGGCCTCGGTGACACCCTCAAGCCCATCGCCACCGGCCGTAACGCCCTTCAGGCTGGCCAGCAGTGCCATCCGCAGCACGTTTTCCAGCCGCGAACGGCCAAGGGACGCCAGTTCTGCGGCGGTCTCTTCCGAAATTCCGGGGAACAGGGCTTGCCCGCCATGCGCCTCGAAGGCCGCGAGTTGCTGTTCCAGCAAGGGCCAGAGCCAGGTCAGGGTCTCGGCATCGCGAATCCGGGCGGTGACAGCTGCGACGATCTCTGCAATCGCCCGGTCTGCCACGTCGTCGCTTTGCATCACCGACTCGGTGATTGCAGCGTCCAGCCCGGTCACCGGCCAGACTGGCCACTTCGGCGCCTGCGCCAGTGCCAGCGGTTCGGTGATGGCCCTGATGTTCGTCCCGACCGGGATCTTGTCGGTGGAGACCAGCTTTCCGTCGACCGATTTCAAGCGCTCTTGCGCGTAAGACGCACTGCCGTTGTAGCGGGTCCAGCCGATCACGGCCCACTCTGCCCAGGTCATGCCCGGCTTGTATTTGTCCCGGAGCGCTTCCAGGAAAATGTTGATCCCCGCGTTCATGTTGTCGCGCCAGTCCCAGGCGATCGAGGCGGTCATGCTGCCCGGATGGGTAAATTGCGACAGCCCGACACCGAAATCGAAGGCTGCTACCGGGTAGCCGGGCGGGTCATCCGGCCAGTCGAACCTGACTCCGCTGTAGGTGGTCCACCGCTGGTGCGAGGATGCGAACTGCTTGAAGCCCGCCTCCCAGGCAAAGATCGCATCCAGCATCGGCTCCAGATGCGGGTCAAGCGCGGCCGTCACTTTCGCGACATGGGCGCGGACCTCTCTCTCAGTCGGGTTGCTTCCCGTAATGCGCAGATGCACGAAATCCTGCAGCCACCCCGAAGCGCCCGGCGGACGGGCCGCGACGGTCAGGATCGCATGGCCACCGCCGACATGATCGGCCTGTGGATCTCCGGGCGGAAACAGATTGAAGGAAGCAGCGTGGCTTTCGCCGCGCCACTCATCGCCCAGCGGGACCACCAGGCTTTTGTAGCGCGGGTTATTGCTGGCATCCTTGCCACTTTTCTTGTGGCGGCCCAGAACATGCAGGCTCTGCAGCCGCCAGATCAGCGGAACTGTTGCCGGATCAAACCCGGCGATGGCGCATTGCACGTGAATGATGGGCATGCCGCCGGCCAGGGGAAGCGTCACGACATTGCTGTTGAACGCATCGTCTCGCGGCACGGCTCCCGCCACATAGGGCGCAGGCGGATCGCTGCGGTCATGGCTGGTGATGCTGAGCTTGTAATGCCCGTCGCTTAGCCTGCGCGTTGGCAGTACAAGGCCCTTGTCGGATCCGGAAAATGCATTGTCGTCAATAACTGGCCTCATTGTCCCCTCCACGGTCGAATTCATAATTGAAGTCGGTTGTGTCTTAATCGAGGTCTTGAACACCCACGATTATGTTGGATGGGTCAGTCTTGGGTCAAGCGATGAAAAGGCCGAGTCATGAAACGTGAAGGCACCGCAGGGCAAGGCGCCCGCGATGCAGATCAGCGTGTCGTTTCGAAATAGGCGGGGCCAAGGAAAAGGGCCAGCAAATCCTGCCGACCCTGCCGTTGCCTCAAGCCAGCTTGCCGTGGCAGTGTTTGAACTTCTCGCCCGAGCCGCAGGGGCAGGCGTCGTTGCGGGCCGGGTTGCCCCATGTTGACGGATCGCTCTCGACAAAACCTGCGATTGGGGCGGCGGCGGCCGCGACGAGGGAGGGCGCTGCAGCGGGTGCCGGAGCGAGGGCGGGTTGCGCCTCGGCTTCGGCGGAAGCGCGGGCGGCTTGTTGCTGGGCCACCATCTGAGCCATCATCGCCTGCTGTTCTTCCGCCGTCATCGGCCGGATCAGACCAAGCTTTTGGGTCACTTCCTGCCGTAGCGAGTTCAGCATGGATTCGAACAGCGCGAAGGCCTCAGTCTTGTATTCGTTGAGCGGGTCGCGTTGGGCATAGCCCCGGAAGCCCACAACGGTGCGCAGGTGTTCCAGTGTAACCAGGTGCTCGCGCCATTTGGCGTCGATGGTCTGCAGCAGAAGCTGCTTTTCGATTGAGCGCATGGTCTCGGGGCCAAAGGCCTCCAGTTTGCCGGCCATCAGCTTGTCGCTTTCGGCGATGATGCGTTCCAGCATCACGGGCTGATCGACACCCTCTTCGGCGGCCCATTTGATGATGGGCAGGTCCATGTTCATCTTTTCGATGACGGCAGCGTAAAGGCCCGGGGCATCCCACTGATCGGCGTATGATTTGGGCGGCAGGTAGAAAGTCACCAGATCCTCTGCCACCTGATGGCGCATGTCCTGGGCGATCTCGCCAAGGTCGTCGGACTGCATGATCTCAAGCCGCTGGCCGAAGATGGCCTTGCGCTGGTCGTTCATCACGTCGTCGAATTTCAGCAATTGCTTGCGGATGTCGAAGTTGCGGCCTTCGACCTTGGCTTGCGCGCGTTCTAGTGACTTGTTGACCCACGGGTGAACGATGCTTTCGCCCTCTTTCAGGCCCAGCGTCGACAGAACCTTGTCGAGACGTTCAGACCCGAAAATCCGCATCAGATCATCTTCCAGCGACAGGAAGAACGAGGAACGCCCCGGGTCGCCCTGACGGCCAGAACGGCCGCGAAGCTGGTTGTCGATGCGGCGGCTTTCATGACGCTCGGTCGCCAGAACGAAGAGGCCACCGGCGGCCAGAACGCGGGCCTTTTCTTCCGAGTGTTCGGCTTCGATCTTGGCGCGGACCTGATCGGGGTGCAGTTGCGGGTCGGCATAGCCTCTGTTGCAGCGGCAGCTCAGGGTGTTGAAGCAGTGACTATTACCGGCGCAAAAGTTGGCGACATGAT